>JADGQN010000472.1 GCA_017881765.1 Syntrophobacterales bacterium
ATGGAGTGGAGGATTACAATCCGGGCATCATTTTTTTGAGCCAGATCGGAAGCAAAATAAAACGCGTACGCCGAATTCTTTGTAAGGTCCGTGGCATAAAGAATCTTCTTAATTTGTGGTATCATTTTGTTCCTCCGTTTCTTCTGTCAATCTTTCGATAGCTATTTTGAGGTCTCCGACCGATCAGCGATCGGGTCGATAGAGCCTGGACTGCCATGCCAATCCATATCTTCTATTGTTTCTGTCAAAAGGCTCATAACGGATACGAGTCTTGTCTGATAGCCTTCTCTACAATGGTAAGACAGGTGCGGACGAGATGCAACATTTACAGTAGACATCGTGTCGAAGGCAATCTTACGGCGCCAGGATCTGAAGATAACCCAGGTCTACCCGGGTAAGGTCAGTGAACAGGAAGCGATAGGGTGGGTAGATATTCTTCACTCGAAGTAGCACAGCGGTCCTTATCGATTATAGCTTGAAACGTGCGGTCTTTGGGGTGTCTCTGCTTGGGGGAAGTTGCCCACAGTCTGACAAGAAGTTCTTCACGGTGGAATGTTGCTTCCTCCAATGCTGCTTTCGCCCTGGTCTTCCCGTACGCAGCATCACGAATAGTATTGTTTAATCCAACCGAGACACTTTGCACCAATGTCCCCTACGGTTTTCCAGAAAAGTTCACCTTGAACCAACATCCCGCAAGCCGGGCATAACCGGAGATCGATGGCCAGGCACTACCTTAACGGATAGGCCCGAAAACGATAAATGGCGGGCAGCCTTAACGACACAGGGCGCCTGGCGCACGTTCGGGTACCCGCGAGGGGTGTAAGCAGCACCCCCTAGGGTTCTCGTTACTTTTTTCTCCGCTCCTTCAGATGATATATGGTATACTATGCCATAATGAAAGCCGTTGAAATAATCAACCTGAAGGTGGGGTATGTCGACGGCTCCATTCGCGAGATGGTCGTGTGGAAGCTGCCGCGGCCGTCAATAGACCGGCCACACGGGTTCAAGTACCGGTTTCATTACGAGCACCAGAGCGGTACCACATGGATCCGGTACGACAACGAACGGGGCAAGGGTGATCATCGGCATGTCGGCAAGAAGGAAGAGCCCTATCTGTTTCGAAATATTGAGAAGCTGGTCGCTGATTTCATGGCAGACGTCAAACATATAAGGAGTAAGAAACCATGAGCAAGAGCATACGGATCGGAATCAAGGACCCAGACGAATCGGCACAGGAAGTCATCGAGGCCTGGCACAGAGCGGAGCGTGGCGAGGCTCCGGAAGAACCGATCCACCGGGTCTATTTTCAGGACCTCGAAACGCTGCTGCGCGCACTGTCGGTCCGCCGGCTTGAGATCCTTAAATCGCTACACAAGGCCGGACCGTTGAGCATCCGCGCCCTCGCGAAAATGCTGGAACGTGATTACAAGAACGTGCATCAGGATGTGACGCTGCTCCAAAAGCTCGGGTTGATAGAGCGCAGCGGGAAGGGCGCGGTAACAGTTCCCTGGGAAAGTATTGTGGCCGAGATCCGGCTGGCAGCTTGAGGATGAGGTTGAAAAAGGAAGGCGATATGTGAAGAGCGTAATTTCATGCCTGTTCCCTATCCCCGCCGAGCCAAATGAATTGACAGACATGGCTTCATCTGATACAAATTTTCTATTGCGCGCCGCAGGAATAGCGGAGAACCAGAGCGGCAAGTGGAGAGTCCTTCATGCCCATCAATTGGAACCGACCTCAGCCTGCACCGCAAGCTGTGTGGCGTGTGGTGAATGCAAACTTTCCCTCGACCGGCTTCGGGGGGATTTACTCGCCACGTAATATAAGGGGAAGGAGCACGCCGTCCCTCCATGCCGAAGGACGTGCCCTCGACATCATGCTCAAAGCGGCTGACCCGGCCCAAAAGATCATAGCCGACGGTTTGTTCCGAATCTTCACTGACCTTGCTCACCAAATTGGGCTTGAGGAAGTCATCTGGAACAAGCAAGTTTGGAGTCAGAGGCACCTTGGGGTCCATCCCTATACTGGAGCAGACCCGCACACGGGCCATATGCACATCGGCTTTACTCGTGATGGAAGCCAAAAAACCAGCTTCGCTCTTTTGGAACTCAGGGTAGCCGTGCTCCGTACCGGGGTGGATGAACTTCGAAAAGCATCGGGTGGATTAGCTTAGAAAAACTTGACTACACATGCAAGTGTCCCTCTCATGAAGGCTGCCTGTCTCGCCGTTTTGCTTATGTCACTGGTGGTGAGCGCACCTGGTCTTTGCCAATCCAATGAGTTGTCTAAGAAGGAGGGTGCAACCTCTGCCAGCAGCGTTTATACTGACCTTGCACCTGGAAAGTGCAAGGTCATCAAGTTTGTCAAAGAAGGCGCAAGCTCGACACGATTGTGTTCAGGCCCCGCAGGTTATAAACTCTTGACTGAAGACGACGATGAGCGAATGTCGGTCACGGTGGTTACACCGGGGGGAAAGAGGCATCCCCTCAACTTCTGGCAGCTGATCACGCCTCATTTTTCCAGCCTCGGGAAGAAGGCAGAGTGGCGTATCACTAAGAAGAACGGAAAGCTGGTCCCGATTGCTCTGATCGTCAGAGTCAACGCGTATGAGCAGCCGGACACCGATAAAGTTACCTCCTATCTCGCAGTTGCAAAGATCACCTCGGAGACAATCTGCGTCACCGATAGAATCAAACCAGGCCCCGTTTCTAACGTCGAAGCGAAGCGTGCTGCTGACTCAGCTGCAAACAAGCCCTGCCTTGCTGAACCAGCCTCAGCGGCCGATGTCAAAGTACCCGGTCTCAAATGATCCCATGGGCATGGGGACATACCATTCAGCTTCTAAAGAGTGACGAAGTCACGATAGCCAACTCCGTCCCCCTCACATCAGATTTTCCGTGTCAAACCTATTCCTCGGAAAGGAAGTCATGGGGCGTCACGATGCGGGTCATAATGCCGTGTTTTCGAAGCGTGCTGGAATCTATGCTCAAAAGGTCCTTATCCCCTGTTACTAGGAAGGCCGCCTTCGTCTCCTTGCACAGACTAAGATAACTGTCGCCGTTCGGGTCGCGCGACAGAATAACGTTGGATGAGACATGGACCACTCTTGCCATCGAGACTAGTTCACGCATTTTCTCTTGGAGAAAAACCGTCTGTTCTGATGACAGTTTTTTTGATAGCTTCAGAAGGACGCTCATCAACTCCTGTACAATAGACTCCGCCAGATAGACCTCATGTTTTGTGAGCGCCAGAGTGACAGCATCGAGCGGCTTTCCCCCAAACGCTGCCGAAATGATCACATTCGCGTCGAGAACTACCTTAGCCATGAACGTCCCGTTTAGCCAGCTCCAGCGCTTTCAGGGCGTCGGTTCGGGATATTCCGGCTTCGCTGAGGACCCTCCCGATCTCCAGCAGTACCATTTCCGGAGACTTGTCCTGGACCGGGACGAGCCGCGCAATGGGCTTCTTCCGCTTCATCACCACGATCTCAGTTCCTTCGTTCAAATACTTGACCGCATCCTGCTTGAATTCCCTGACCCCGATGAATTTCATGCGAGCACCTCCTGACGACGTAATGTAATGTTACCACAAATGTGGGAATATTTCATTCCCAGCTTCGCCACTCGCGTCATTC
>JADGQN010000473.1 GCA_017881765.1 Syntrophobacterales bacterium
GTCCCACGCCGAGATTATAAAATTCTTTAGAGCGGCAGGGAAGCTGGGACAACGGAAGCCGATAAAAACGACGGCAACAAAAAGTCGCAGGCAGTTGCCTTCTCGCGGCAAGATGGCGTGATGTCATTGCCTGAACCCATGGTGATGGTAAGTATTTTTCTGAGAGTCTGCGTAAAAAAGGTACTTCCATGCCTCAGATGCATGCCTGACGTTACGTAAAGGTCTTCACGCGTTACAGCACCCTATCTTTTGCCGTCAGGGCTCGGGGGCTCTGTAGAAGAGATGAGCGGCGATCCTTGGGACGCTATTCGATGCATTGAACAGTTCAGCCGCTCAGGTTATAATGGTACGACAGACAAGATCGGACGGAGGGCAGACATGAGTGTAGGCGTCATGGTGGAACTTAAGGTAGAGGAGATTGCCAGCGGCATAAAGAAGCTGAACAAGAAGGACCGGGAGGCGCTACTTCTCCTCCTTTCTGGTGAAGGAAAAGAGATTAAGAAACGTCTCAAGGAAATAGAGACCGGCAAAGTCAAGACCCTGACCAGGAAAGAACTTCTGAACGATGTCTTATAGGGATGAGTACCACCCTAAGACAAAAGCGGATCTCAAGAAACTTGACAAGCCGGTCCTCAGAGAACTTTTCGATACCCACATCAACACTATCCTTGACGATCCTTACGAGGTAGGCGAAGCGCTCCACGGGAGTCTCGAAGGCATATCGACGTATCACTTCAGGCTGAACAGGGTCGAGTACCGGATTGCCTTTGCCGTTAAGGAAGAGTCGAAAACGGTCTATATTCTCATGGTTGCCAAGAGAGAAAACTTCTACGAAATCTTGCGAAGACGATTGAGCTGAGAGTAAGTGTGGGAGCCTTCGCCTCCCCGAAGAACGATCAGAAGGCCGCCTGCATTACGTCGGCCAGCGCGCTGGCAGAGGCGTCAACCGCCTCAGCAAACGGCTTGCCTGGAACGGGTTAATCTTGCAGAGGTCCACGACGTCTGCCCGCTTGTTCCTTTCATGCTTTTCGATGAACTCCAGCACCATTTGCTCCAGCTGGATGAGATCGAATCCGGCTTGTCGAACGTAGGCGGCTTTCTGGCCCGCATGACGAGCCTATTTCTTTGAGAGTCTTTCCCTTGAACCGCTATTTTTCGGCAAAGCGCCTATGCTCGGAAAGGTTTCTTGTCTGCATATTCTCCTTCCGTGCTGCTTTGATGATATACTCGTTAGCCGCCCCGCAGCGGAATGACATCTTTTGCCGTGGCGTAAGCTCTAGAGCTTATTTCAGCATATTGAAGAGAGAGGCAAGGGCTTCCCTACCGGGGATCCATTCTGATACCCAAAATCAAGGAAAGTATAAACCTGAACATACATGATCACGTCAGATACGCAAGCCGGATCGGATGATTCCGGTAACCAGTTGGTAATTATCGGATGACCCCGATATTCTAACTTTGTTGAAATCGTAGACTGTGCTGCATCCTGCCCCTTTCGGTGCGAGGATGTAGTGTCTGGCGAGAGTGACTAGGTTGCTGTGTGCCGTGTCCCCGACAGCGTAAGCGGGTTCTTCAGCAGGCGCATTCTGAATCTAGCTCGAGGGCGTTATTTCAGAGACGAGTTGGGCATATACTGAAACCTGACGACACATTCCGGAAGGAGCTTGACCAGAAGATTGAAGGGAAATGATCACATCGCCGCCTCCAACAGAGCCCGACAGAGACCTTCTGAGGCTTTCTTCCTGAAATCGTTGTCTGGTGTCGCAGGTCCTATGTGCAAGCTTTGAAGTGGTATTCTTCATGCGTGGGCCGGTACACGGGCGAAGACTGGATGCCCATTACCCAGCTTATTCTTGAAACAGAAGCCCTAAAGATAACCTTCAGGAATCCGACTCCGCCAATAGATGCCTCTTAGGCATTTGACTTATTCACTTTGCCTATTTATATTCTCTCCTAACGGTCATTGCCCCGCCTGGTATGTCGGGAGCATAGGCCAGACAAATCACAAAAGGGGGCTTTGTGGCATGATAAAAAAAAGGGTACTTTTGGTATTGGTTGCTGTTCTCTGGCTTTGGCCAGTGTTCGATACTCTGCACGCGAAGGAAAGACGAGGAGTAGTTACCATGATGGTAGATCTCAAGGCTCCGGCAGAAGCGCGTACTGTAAGGCTATGGGTTCCCTATCCTCTGTCGGATGAAAATCAGGAGATTACTCGTATCGGGGTGACAGGCAATTATAGTAGCGCACAGGTATACAGAGAAGGAAGATTTGGTAACACCATGCTCTTTGTTGAGTGGAATGAGCCGTCCCCATCAAGGACGCTGACCTACAAGTTTGACGTGACGCGAAAGGAGCGTATTACCAAAGACTTCACCACCACCAGAGAGTTACCCCTCTCGCAGCGCGAGATAGCTAAGTTTCTTACCTTGGACGATTACAATCCATCTGCCCAGCAAAAGGTCAAGGATCTGGCCGCACGGATCACTAAAGGCAAGAGCACTGTACTCGCCAAGGCAGAGGCAGTCTATGGTTGGATTGTGGAGAACATGCACCGCGATGCGAATGTAAAAGGATGCGGTTTCGGCGAGGTGGACAAACTCGTGGAGACACTGGGAGGAAAGTGTGCCGATATCCATGCAGTGTTCGTGGCGGTGGCGCGAGCGTCAGGGGTTCCGGCGCATGAGATATACGGTCTCCGAATGCCCGCAGGGAACTCAGCGGATGCGACAAAGGCTCAGCACTGCTGGGCTGAGTTCTATCTTCCGGGATACGGCTGGGTTGTAGTGGATCCGGCTGATGTGGCAAAGGCGATCCTCGAAAAGAACCTGACACTGGCTCAGGCGCGGCCATACCGGGAATACTTCTTCGGTGCTGTTGACGAAAGCAGGATCGCATATGGCACCGGTAGAAACATTGTGCTCAACCCTGCTCAGGCGAATGCTCCGTTAACATATTTCATGTATCCATATGCGGAGGCTGATGGGAAGATGCTGAACGAAGACCTCTATGGGTTCAATCTCGGATACACAATCACGTTCAGCGAAGAGCAAGCGACAGCGAGCACGCCTCGCTGAGCATCCTTGTAGTGACCCCGTTCCCCGGCTCGGCTCGATATGTGGGGACTGGTCTCACGGCTTGTTGCCGAAACAGCGTTTGTCGGAGGTTTCTCGAAGAATACTATCCGTTCCCCAGCGCCCTCTCTTAAAGTCTTGCGTGTCAGGTCGAATCCCGCCCTCTTATAGACGAGGTCATATCTGATGTGCGGTGTAATGCTTCAGGCTGAGGTTATTTTGATCGATAATGCGAAGGCAAGAGCGAGCGCACTGGAGGCATACCACGCTTATGTCGAGGATCTTGCGAGTGCTAGAACCGACAAACTTTGACGCGGAAAGCGTCCTGCCGTACATACTCTTCCGCAATAAGAAACAAAGGAAAACTGGCGGACGGAAGAAGTTTGCGCGCCTTAGCCATCTCTCAGGGGTGAGGTAGCGCGCTTTCGGCCGGTAATTGTGCGTTGTGTGAAGCTGGTGTGAAGCTTCGTACAACCAAGGTGCGGACTGCTTCCTCAAAGGCGCAAACAGAACAATCCCCAAAAAATTGAAGAGTACACATGGCATTCGTCATAGGCC
>JADGQN010000109.1 GCA_017881765.1 Syntrophobacterales bacterium
AAGAATCAACGCATTCTATATCGCCGGAGCAGATCATGGCCGCCGGTTCGATCCCGACGCGGGTCAGCCGGATACTGTTCAAAAGATTGAGGAGCATGTGCGGCGTAAGATGTATGGATTTGACAGCAAGAAACACCGCATCTCCATGATTTTTGTAAAACGGGGTGTGGCAAAATGCAGCGTTGAAACGCGGTCCAATGTTTCCTGTATGCCCGGCGTGCCCTTCGAAGCTTCGTCAAGTGCAATCCGACGAGCCTTGGCTGGTAGAGATAAAATCGACAGGCTCGCACTTATCCCGCACACCGCTTATCTCTATATTAAGGCTCTCGGTCTTTATGCCTTGGAACGACAGGTTGAGCCCAGCCACCGCCCACTACCTAGAAAGAGAGTGGCATGAGTCAGGAGAGCGCCGGCACGTGCATTTCGGCTGGCGGTGCGGAGAGGGTGGGAGCACGACCTTTATAGGAGATGAACCATGAAAAAGAACGCGAAGTCGGCAAGTCCTTATTTTCTGAGATTGTTTCACTTGTACGAGTCTGACTATGGACTCTATAAGGAGGAACATTTTCAGGAACTGTTGGACCTGGAAACAAAAAGAGCGCTGAGGTCTAAAGCGGCGCCTTTGTTGTTGCTGCTCGATCTCACAGCTTTTGAAGAAAAGAGGGAAGGGGATCGGGTGCTAAGAAACCTGGCGCCAGCCCTGTTCTCTTCCACAAGGGAGATTGACGCGAAGGGCTGGTACCGGTATCCGGCCGTATTGGGCATCCTTGTTACCGATTTGATCGCAACAGGTGATTCTCTGCTTTCGACGAGGGAGACCATAGTTGACAGACTGCGAACCAATGTCGCAAAAGCCCTTGGTAGGTTGGACGTAGTACGGATCAAGTTTTCCTGCCAGACACTCCCATCGTTGCTGGAAGCCACGCGTGCCGCGGAGCTCGCACCCGTTTGGCAAGGCCAGCAGCCATTCCCCCAGGCAAGGTCAATATCTTGAAGTAACCAGCCTCAATCTTCAAACGCGAAGCAAGCTTCAATAACGTGTATGTTTCATAGCTACCCCTAGGGAGACCGCCCGGTCGGTTATGCCAATTTGCATTCAAGATGGACGACCCAGCCTTCGGCCGGGTACCCCGGGCGGCAGCGAGGAGCTCCACCCGCAAGCGGGTACCCGGGCGTACTGAGCAGTACGTCGAGGGGAGCGATAGCGCAGCATCCTGTAAGGACGCAGCGACAACGAAGGTATACACTTGAAGGCAAATTGGTATTAGGCGGCAAGATCATCGGTGTAGTTGACGACGGCCCCCATGCGGTCTTTGTGCTCGTGTCGACGCCGTAAGTCCCGAGGCCCACGATGCGGCGCGAGAGTGGGGTGCTGCCTGCCCCATAGAGAAACCTGACAGGCAGCCTCTCCAAGCTGTTACGAGGACTTATGAGCTGCTATTTCTGCATTCCTCTCCTGACGCCTACGAGCCCTATGAGCCCGGATGCGAGCAGCCAGACAGCGGGCAATTCCGGCACAGGCGCTGCGCTGACATCATCGAGGTGAAAGGTGCTATCATCGTTCCGGAATCCAAAGGTGATGAGTGTGCTGGCGCCGGAAGCGGTCGCCGTATACTGGTACGGCGTGTAGTCAAGGGCGCTCGTGTTTACCAGATGAGGAGTCTGGAGAACCGTGTTCCACAGTGCCTCGAACTCGTTCGTTCCGGGTAAATCGTTAGCGAGCCAGAAGCTCACCATATAGGACTGCCCGGGCGTGGTAGCGATGGCCTGGGAGATAAAGCCGAGCGACCCTGACGGACCAAGCTGGGCCTCGTGAGTTCCTGAGTGCGAACTCGTATCTACCACGAAAGTGAAATCCGTGTTCCCGCTCTGGGTCCAACCCGTGAAATCATTTGTCTCAAAACCACCGTTCGCTACTACGTTCGCACTCGCCCTTCCGGCCTGTACGCCGAGGACGAGCATCGTCATTACTGCGACTACAATTAATCTCTTAAGCATTTTTGCCTCCTGTATATTGATATGCTGAGATATCCTCATTCAATGAACACTGTTTCCCGGGCGACTTTATGATCCTGATCACCCTGCCAGCTAATTGTGGTTCTCCATAACGGCAAACTGACTCGCGTGGTTGATGACTGCCCAGGCGGTGTGAGTGTTGGGGTCGACACCGTATGTACCGAGGGGATAGACCTTGTTCCAGGGGCCCAGGACGAACTTTTTCTTGCCGCCGTTATTCTTGTCTACGGCCTGAACCCAACTGCCGTTTTCATCCTTAGTGTTCAAAGCAACCATGAAGCCCTGGTTGATCCGGTCCCGGTTCACCACCACTGTTGGATCGTACGACATGGAGAGAGTGAACGTATCGGTGCTCGTTGCGCCCGGGTCTGTCATGCCCCAGAGTGTGAGTACGTCGCTCTTGGCACCGCTTCCGCCGTTGGTCCAGCCGGTGTTGACCGTTTTGGTCAGGGCACGGCCGGCGCTGTCTGCGGCGGTGCTGCCGTTGATGCCGGAGAGGATCCTCGCGGTCGTGTTGGCGAAGGCATCCTGCACCGGCGCGTAGCTGGCGCCCTGGCCAACGAGGAATTCCTGGCCGTTCGTGCTGTAACCGAAGCTCTCGCGCTTGGCAAAGGTCATGGCCGGAGCCGCCGAGATGAGATACTCGACAGGGATTCCACTACTAAGAACCGGCGAAGGATTGACAACGGCTGAATAAAAGTCAGCCGTAACCTTGGGGCCGTCTACAGTGAAGATGTAGTAACCGACTGTGTTAAGCTCCTGGGAGATCGGGGTTTCACGGGTAGTTCCACCGGCGACCAGAACGTTGTAAATGTAGTCGTTGGTCTGGGTCGGGTCAGCGGTGGTAGTCACTACGGTAGCGCTAGTGCTAACGGCCTTGGTCACCGGGTTTACTGTCCTGAATGCAAAATTGGTAGAGCCGTAGGGGATGTAGAACTTGGAGCTGTCTGATGCCAGCACGAGATTCTGTACTTTGGAAAAGCTGTCCGGGCTTGCGACGATGGCGCGGTTGTGCATGTGGTCGTGACCGCCCATGTAGTAGCGCACGCCGTGGTTAAAGAGGCTGAAGACGAAGTTATTCGTGCGGGTAGGCTGGTCGCTGGGCAGACCGAAAAGGCCGTCGGTGTGGTTCTGCGTGATGATTCCTTTATGGCCGAAAACGAAGGCATGGGTGTTCCCTGGTCTTCCTGAAAGCTGGCCATCCATCCACGTCACCTGACTATCATCAAGGATGGAATGGGATGTGCCGGTGGTAGGCGTGAACTGGTCGAGAAGCACGAACCGCGCGTTCTCGTAGTCAAAGGCATAACAGAGACCGGTGAAGCCGGTGGGGGCAGCGGGAGTGGAGGAAATGGTCCCTACGGAAAAGATCGAACCGGAGGCACTCGGAAACGGCTGCGTTGAGCTGTCCGGGTTCGTGACGGCGAAAGCGCTGCTGGGAGTCATGTTCATGTTACCGCCCGACTGAGTCTGAGGGAACACGGAAACAAACTGGCTCGCCGCCGCCTGAGCGCTCTCGTGGTTGCCACGGAGCGGGTAGAAGCCGATGCCGGAGTTATACAGATCCTGCCTGAAAACGGCCGTGGTGGCCATGGAATCGGTACTGTACGAGTCGACGAGGTCGCCCACCTGGATCACGAACTTGACTCCCTGGCCGATGAACTGCTGGTTGAGTTGTTTAATAATATCCACCGCTACAGTGTTCGGGTTTTTGCCGTCGTCGGTTCCGATCCACTGGGTGTCTGACATCACGCCGAATTTCCAAGCTTCTGCCGATGCCGAAGCGAATCCGATAAGGATCGCGAGGATCAGTGCAAACGCTGTCTTGCAACAGAATAACTTTTTCATTCTGTGTTCCTCCTCTTAAGGTTTTCTAGATCGTTTTCTGTGTTTTGATTCATTCTTGTGACGGCTAGTCCATTCCGGGCGATCACCCCCTTTCTTACAGACCGATTTGCCTTGCCCATCCTCTCTCCTGGAAACAGACCCGTTGTAGTAACCAAGAGAATAGGGCGCCAGCATGTTGTAGACATTTCACCAACCATGCGTTACGGGGCAATTAAGGAAATGCTAAGTTTTGATGAATTATTGAGAGGTCAAGCACGGCAAAGAGAGGGGTAGAACTGTCAGTGCGTTCGTGGCAGGATCACGAATTGTTCTGCGTTCGCTCCTTGATCTCTTATTTGTGGCCGTGGAGCGCTCTGAGCAAGCTTTCCAAGTAGGGGTCGTGATCTTGGACGGAACTGACCGCATCTTTTCGTGAGCGTGACAGAAGAGGTCGTAGCCACGCGTTGAAGCATTCGAGCGATAAGGTGATAATCTGATGAAGGCGCTTCATCACTGCCCATTCCGAGCGCTCCTCTTGACCATTGAAAGGCGATACTGCTTCGGAAAGATCTCGACTGAATAGTGGGACTTTGATCAAATCGGAAGCGTCTCCAAGGTGCATGACGTCAACCTCCTTAGTGAGATCGGGCATAGCCCGGCTGAAAGAATACCTTTTATGTTTCGCAGAGTGTGACTCTCCGCTCATGCATATGTTCGGGATCATATGTCATCATGACCCTCTCTCCGCAGTCAGTACACCCGATACCTCGCGAAGCCACGTGGTATACGGACCGGTAAGGAAGTCCATCTATCCATGCTTTTGCAAGAGGTGCAGCGTCACATTCATCAGCCTCCGGTTGCGGCGCCCTCTCCAAAAAATCGTGCTTCCTCAACGCACAGACGACACACAGGTGCTTGTAACGCGTCATGATGTCCTTGTTCGCCCCGAGTTGGAAAGGATGGTTTTGACCCAAGCCGCCACAATTTTCTTTTCCCAGATCCATGATGACCTCCTTTATCTCTGCGCTCTTTTGCTTAATTACGCTGCCTGACAACGTCAGCGTATCAACCACGGTGCCGGATCAGACAACAGGTCACAGCACTCATTTCTAAGCAGCCTTCGGAATAGTCACCCGGGAGGATGCGGGCTCGTTCTTCCCTCCTTGAGACCCGGAGGATTCGCATAACCTCAGGAGTGACGTCCGCGGCTGGCGAAGCTGGTAGAAGCGGACCTGTCTTTTTCGCGCTGACTTCATTCGTTTTATATTCATGGTCCCCATTCTAATCCGATACAGTAAAGAAAAGATGTGGATTGAGTGAATTTTCTGTTAATTTCACGGTGGTTTGGTTCAGTTATTGCATAAGAGGAAAGGGCAAGGAGAAAAAGGAATGATACCAGGGTCGCCGTTAACTGCTCAACTGGCTGAAATTCAGGGCATGGGGATATCCGCTGATATTCTTCGCGCTCAATTCGAGCACCATCTTCGCTACACGCTGGCCAAGGACCCCTATACCGCGACGGACGATGATCGATATCGCGCGTTGACGCTGGCAGTGCGTGATCGGCTGATCGAGCGCTGGATGGAGACTCAGCAGACGCATCACAAAAAGAACGTGAAGCGCATATACTACCTGTCGCTGGAATTCCTCATCGGTCGACTGCTCGGGCTGAACGTGATCAACCTTCAGATGGAAGAGACCTGCCGTGAGACATTGGCGCACTTCGGCCTTGACTGGGTCGCTCTCCGGAACTATGAGCCGGACGCCGGGCTGGGCAACGGGGGGCTGGGACGGCTGGCTGCCTGCTTCATGGAGTCCCTGTCCACGATGAAGATCCCCGCCATCGGCTACGGCTTGCGGTACGATTACGGGATTTTCAATCAGCGTATCGAAAACGGCTACCAGGTGGAAGAACCCGACCACTGGCTCAAGTACGGATACCCCTGGGAAATTGCCCACCCGGAGTACTCTTTCGAAGTCCACTTTGGCGGCCGCGTTGAGACTGAGATGGGGCCTAACGGGCGCGAATGGAAATGGGTAGATACGAGACCCGTCATCGGTATGCCATACGATTTGCCGGTCGTCGGCTACGGCGGGCAGACGGTAAACACGCTGCGCCTGTGGTCCTGCCGCGCGGCCGAGGAGTTTGACCTGGAGGATTTCAACCGGGGCTCTTATGTCGAGGCCGTCGCCCACAAAGTACAGGCGGAGAATCTGACCAAGGTCCTCTATCCCAATGACAACATGTTCGAAGGCAAGGAACTGCGGTTGCGGCAGCAGTACTTCCTGGTATGCTGTTCTCTCCAGGACATCATTCGTCGGTTCAAGGCAGATGACGGAGGTTGGGAGCTGTTCCCGGATCGGGTGTTTCTCCAGCTTAATGACACCCATCCCTCACTGGCCATCCCCGAGCTGATGAGGCTGTTGATGGACCATCACGGGCTTGGTTGGGATCAGGCCTGGGAGATCACTACTGCCTGCACGGGGTATACCAACCATACGATCTTGCCGGAAGCTCTTGAGGTATGGCCGCTGGAGATGTTTGGGAGGCTTCTCCCCCGCCACCTGCAGATCATCTACGAGATCAACGGCCGGTTCATGCGGTCGGTGGCGACCCGTTATCCCCTCGACGGCGACCGCCTTCGGCGGATGAGCATCTTCGACGAAGATCACGGCAAGCAGATCCGGATGGCGCATCTGGCTGTCGTGGGCTCCTGCTCGGTCAATGGCGTGTCGCAGATACATACGAAACTTCTCCAGGAGCGTGTGCTGCGCGACTTCGCCGACTTCTGTCCGGAGAAGTTCAACAACAAGACAAACGGCGTCACGCCCCGCCGATGGCTGCTCAAAGCCAATCCGGGACTGGCCGGCCTCATCACCGATGCAATCGGAGACGCGTGGGTCACCGACCTCGGACAACTCAGGCGACTCGAGCCTCTGGCCAAAGACAAAAGGTTTCAGGCAAAATTCAGGGCTGCAAAGCGACAGAACAAGACTGACCTCGCGGGATATGTGCGGGCCCGTCTCGGCATCGATATTTCACCCGACTCCATGTTCGACGTCCAGGTCAAGCGGCTCCACGAGTATAAACGACAGCTCCTGCTGGCCCTCTACACCATCATCCGTTTCAACCGGCTGCGGGACAATCCCTCGGGGGACCATGTTCCCCGCACGGTTATCTTCGCCGGCAAGGCGGCGCCCGGTTTCTTTATGGCAAAGCTGATCATAAAGCTGATTGAACAGATCGCTGAAGTAGTCAACAGTGACCCGCTGATGCGCGACTGGCTCAAAGTTATCTTCGTGCCGAACTACAGGGTGTCGCTTGCGGAGCGCATCATCCCTGCAGCGGACCTCAGCGAGCAGATCTCCCTCGCCGGCACGGAGGCGTCCGGCACCGGTAACATGAAGCTCCAGCTCAACGGAGCCTTGACCATCGGAACGCTGGACGGGGCCAACGTCGAGATCATGGAGGAGGTGGGCCGGGAGAACATCTTCATTTTCGGCATGACCACCGAGGAGGTCGAGAAACGGCGTGGGTCTTACAACCCTTGGGACGTTTACAACAGCGACGAGGAGATCCGGCGGGCGATTCAGCTGATCGAGGCCGACTTCTTCAACATGCTCGAGCCGGGCATCTTCCGCCCGATCATTCAAGCCTTGCTGTACGAAGGTGATCGCTATATGCTCCTGGCGGACTTGCGGGACTACATCGAAGCACAGCACCAGGTCGATACCCTTTACCGTGAGCCGTCGCGCTGGGATGAGAAGGCAATATTGAACGTAGCCCGCTCCGGGAAATTCTCATCGGATCGCACGATCTGCGAATACGTATCTGACATCTGGCACATCGAGCCGTGTGAATGCTTAACATCGGTAGGACTGGCATGTTCAGCTGAGGCTCTATAATACCGATTTGCCTTCAAGCGTATACCTTCGTTGTCGCTGCCTCGCTTTCTTCGACGTACTCTTAGTGCGACTGCGTCGGCTCCTCGCTGCCGCCTCGGTCTCCATCTTGAATACAAATCGGTATAACCTGCGCTCGGTAAAGTGAACTGGGGCGTTCCCGCCCAGAGACAGGCAACGGCCCTGGAATCGAGTAGAGGTCTTCCAGGGCCGTTGCCTGTCTTCCCGGCCGCCCCCCGCACAAGCCAGGGGGAGACGACAGCGATTATCAGAACGGATAATAGCGCAGACTCATCATGACGATATTGATATTCTCGCTCGGTAAGTTGAAGGTGCGCAGACGGGTGTAGGAATCGGACAAGCCAAGGCGCATCAAGCCGTGTTTGCCTTTGTAGAACGAATACCAGAACCCGACGGTGGCCTGTTCAGCGGTGTTGGCCTGCACAAGCGCTGAACTTGCCGTGGAGCCCTCCTGTATCAGGGACTGAGGAGCGTAAGCCGGGTTGCCGAAGCCTGCCGAGAAGGCTCCTGCGTTGAAGACACCCTTTCCCGCCACTTGCTCCATGCCCGCGTACCCATAAATATCGAGGCGGTCGTTCGGATGGGCAACGAGGCCCACCAGGGCCGCCACCTCGGTGATGGGATCGAGCTTGCCGGTGATGGGGTTGACCACAGCGTCGGAGAACCCGGCCGATCCGTAGCGGCCGATGCCCTTGCCGGCGAGGAAGCTTCCCTGGAAATCGAGATACTTGGGTATAACCGGCAGCAGGACCGCGCCACCCGCACCCCAGCCGAAGGTCGTCTCGTTGCTGCGGCTGCCGTTCACCAGGGTTCTGTCGGTAAAGAAACGCCCGAGGCCGTAAGCCTCCCAATGGCCGAAGCCCGGGTCAACGGCTACTTTGCCCACGATATCGGGATATTGATCCAGGGAAAGGCTGCCGGGTATGTTGGAATTGTTGGTGGTGCTGGTGACGTCAGCAAAATTAGCGGGGTTAAAGAGTCTGAAGGTGTAATTGGCGCTTGAGCCGGAGGGCAGGCCTCCTCCCGTAATGATCGCCTGAGGCGCTTCGACCGACAGGCCGACCGACACCATACTGCCGAAATCTTTGACCAAGCGTACCTGGGGGTTGCGCGTCCACGTAAAGCCGGGAACGTACTGCGCTTCGATAACCAGGGGTGTGACTTCCTGACGGGGCACGATGCCCTTCTTGTTCATGGTGATGAGACTCCAAGCCTGGCCCGCCAGAAGGTGCCAACCACCTTTGCTGTCATAGGTTGCGTAGAGATGGCGGACGCGGGGATTGTAGCTGTTGCTTTCCACGGAATTGCCCGAGGTGCCACTGCCGCCCCCGAGAAAGTCCATCTCGTAATAGGCCGCGAGCGATGCGTAATCCTCCTGTCCCTGGGCAAGGAGCGAAAGGCGCGACTGGCGTGCGGTACCGCGGGTTTCGTTCATGTAGTAGTTGGGGGAGTTTTGTAACGGAAAGCCTCCCGAGCCGAGGTTCCACTTCGAGTTGACATCGGAACCCATAAAACGGTCGCGGTAAATACCGGTGGCTTCGATGAATCCGCCGAGGGTGATCTTCACGTCAGTGTTGGTGAAAAGCAGCTTCCCGCCACCCGGCGAAGAAGCGGTTTGAGATGGCGCGCTCGCCGCAGCGGGAGTGTTTTGTGACTGCGTGGTTTTCTTAAGGGCGTCGATCTGTTGCTGGAGAGCCTCGATCTGGGACTGCAGAGACTCGGTGGTCGCCTTGGTCTGCGCCCAGGCGGGACCGGCCAGCATAATTAAAAGAGAGCAGAGGCCGACAACGAACACCGACAACGTTTGCAGGACGCGGCCTGCCGCAAGGTACCTGCATGCTTTCATCATATGGTCCTCCTCTCCCATCTGCTCGTTGCGCTGCCGGCATAGCTTATGGCAGGAATGGCGAGCGTTATTGCAATGCTCAGAACAACAACTTTTTTTCATGCTATCTCCTTTCTTCTGGTTTTAAGAGATCGTGACAACTACTCACTCCTGGCGGACCTGATTCACCCCGATTCACCTCCTTTTTTTTCGTCGATACCTGGCAGCTCATACTCATACCGTCTTTCCGGAAAAGGTTAAAAATATTTAATCTCATTTTTGGTAGTATGGAGTGACACTATTAAGAACGTATGAAGCGATGGTTAAATATCGGTTAAGCCGGTTTTTAGGAAGGTACTTTGGCATTGACGATGTTCGCGTTCTCCACGGGGCCCGGCTGTTGGGAGCTGGCTTTCTGGTCGGGCGGTTGAGAGGTTACTATTCTCCGTTTCGCGTATCCCTCATAATCGGGGAGCAAGCGCATGTACTCTCCGGACATCAGTGGTGAGGAAAACATAAAGTCGGCGGACGCTCTATTGCAGGCTATCGGAACATTCCATACCACCGCTATACGCAGTAGAGCCTTGACATCCGGGTCATGAGGGTGCGCATCGAGAGGGTCCCAGAAGAAAACCAAGAAATCAATCTCCAGCCCGGCAATTTTTGCGCCTATCTGTTGGTCGCCACCCAGGGGTCCGCTCTGTAGCTTCACGACAGGGATGTCGAGTTCCTCTTCCAGAATCCTTCCCGTAGTTCCCGTTGAATAGATCTCATGTTCCGCCAGGAGGTCTCTGTTAAATCTTGCCCATTCCAGCAGATCAATCTTTTTGTTGTCGTGGGCGACCAGTGCAATTCTCTTTCTCTGACCTGCGATCAATCGTTGCGTTTTCAAGTAAGCTCCTATTTTCTTTCTACGAAGCCCTCGAGGCCAATCTAACGCTCACCCTCATACACAACCTGTTCAGCCGACTTGTCGGGCTGATACCAGGATAACGTCACCTTGTTAAGAGGATATTAGGGACGCGTGAAGATTGGGTTAATAGGATGATGGAGGTCCAAAGAGGCTTCGCGGTGAGGCTTTTCCGCTTGACCTGACGCCCATTTGACCGTATATTGTTGCGACCGAAACAGACGAAGTAAACAGGACATATAGGACTTATATGATGAAAAACCTGCTCATCGAGAAAGTGCCGGAGAATAGGGAATTGGACGGTGTCAAACGGTGGGAAGAAGAGAAGGGTGAGTTTGTCCAGATCGCGCACGGAGAGCTGATCGGTCACCTCGCCTGGTTCACCATCAGGAAGGATTTCTGGCGCGGCATGCATTACCACGAAAAGAAAGAAGAGATCTTCTACGTGATCGACGGGAAGATACGCGCGGTTTTTATTGACCTCGATACGAGGGAGCAGGAAGAGCATTTCCTCGAAAAAGGGGACAAGATACGGATTCAGCCGCGCTGCTGGCACATCTTCTATGGATTAGAGGACGCCTCTGTTGTAGAATATAGTCCTCAGTTTTACGACAAGACGGATGCACCGAAACTAGACATGGGTGTCTGAGCATGGCCGAGATAAAGAGCGCCATTGAGCTTGCTATGGAGAGAACTAAGAACCTCGTGATGGATGAAAAAGAGAAGGAGGCATCGCTCATCCAGGACGCTGAGAACAGGCTCAGGGCTCTGGTGCGCCGGTTTCTCGACGGTGCGGTATACATCGACGATTTTCAGAATCAGTACGACAAGGTCGAGCTCGCGGAGGGAGCCAAACGCTCTCTTCTTGTTGATATTGTCGTGGGTGGATTCGATGTCGGCGAAGACGCGAAACTCTTCGATCTTCTTCACGTGGTGGACCGAAAGATGGATGACCGGCTGAAGAAGCAGCTGGACACCTTTCAGAGCCTTTTTTCGGAGGCATTGGAGAAAAAGAGCGGGGAGGTTCGGAAGCGTATCCTGAACCGGCTCAAGAAAATGGGCATCACGGGCAGCTCCTTGGATCCGAATCTGGCTGCCTGGGATGAATGGAAAGAGGCTGTGACCGAAACGAAAGAGGCGTTCAGAAGCCGGCTTCAGCAATGGAAAGATGAAGTCAAAGCAGTCACG
>JADGQN010000474.1 GCA_017881765.1 Syntrophobacterales bacterium
CTATTTCTTCATGGGCGGCAGATGGAAAATCCTCTCTGCATTCTTGCCCAGGATCATGTCGACTTCATCCTGTTTGAGGCCGAATTCTACACCCACTTCTTTGACCGCCTTGATAGCGCCCTCCGGGTCGCCAACCCTGTGCGCATAGTCAGTCCCGATAATCATCTGCTGCGGGCCAACCCATTCAAGGCAACATTTCATGGCCGGTTTATAAAAGGAGGTGGTATCGGGATAGACCCTGTTCTTATAGGTAATGTCGGGCTGCTCCTTCAGCTCGATGCCCCATTCCTTGCCATAGCCCTTGTACGCATCCTGTATCCTGCGGACAAAATAGGGGACCGTGCCCCCGAGGTGTCCATGGACAAGCGTGAGCTTCGGATACTTTGCAAACACACCCTGGAATATCATGCTCATAACCGCCATGCTCGTGTCGAGCGTATACCCCCAGAGCTGATACGGCAGCTTCATCATATCCATGACGGCGGCGGTCATAGGCACGGCAGGGTGGACCAGGAAGGGCATCTCATACTTGCTGGCAATCTCATATATGGGATGAAACTTTTCCAGAAAGACGGGCTCGCCGTTGACATTCGAAAACATCTGGCTGCCCACGGCGCCCATTTTTTTGCACCGCTCCAGCTCCTCGCACGCTGCATCCGGGTCTTGATACGGCAGGGAGGCCATATGGTAAAAACGTCCCGGATATTTCCGCGCGGCCTCCGCAAGATGGTCATTAATCTTCTTCGCCCAGTAAATACCCGCATCCCTCTCAAGGGTCTCCGGACCCGGGATGGTCACGGTAAGAAGCTGCGTGTCGAGACCTGCGGCATCCAGGTCGCGTATTCTGGCTTCCAGATCGTAATGGCCTGCCCGATCGATGTGTGCGACCGGCACGCCTTTGAAATACATCCGATAGTGCGTGCCCCCGTCATGAATGCAGTAAGGAGTCTTGTCCTTGCCTCTTGATATGAGATAGTCCATATACTCCACCGGATACCAGTGACAATGTACATCAACGGTTCTTTGTGCCATAAATAAATCCTCCTTATTTTTTGGGTTATCGATTCTCCCGATTGCAGACGACCCATGTCTTAGCCCTTTTCCAAGGCGCTCGCCTCGATCACCCCCTTCTCGCTGCCGGCCCTCGCTCTCGCGGCGCTTCATCCTCGTCTCGCGGACAGATGTAGATTGCGGTCTGTTCTATCGTCTATGTATCCCACAGCTTTGGAGATGAGCGCGGCTGTCTTTTGCGTCTCCCGTATGATCCTCTCGACATCAGTCCTGGTTTCTGACGAGGATACAAAACCGACCCCTACGGCTGCCACCACCTCTTTCGAAGAATCGCGGATTGGCGCCGCAACACCGGTAACACCCTCAATAGCCTCTCCCTCGTCCACATAATACCCCTGCAACCGGATGCGGCCAAGCCGTTCTTTGAAGCGTCTCTCATTGGTGATCGTCTTCTTGGTGAGCGCGGTGAGGGGATGTCTTTTCAGCAGCTCTGCAACCTTTTCATCGGAGAGATACGCCATAAGGGTGTTGCCCAGCATACCGAGGAAAGGCGGCCGCCGTGTTCCTATCTGGGACCCGAACCTGATAGGATCCAGAGGGTTCTCCTTCTTATCGATATAGACAAGTTCTCCTTCCTGCAGTATTCCCAGGAAGACCGTCTTGCCCAGCTTCGTCTGCAGGTTAATCAGATAGGGAGCAGCAATCCTTCTGAGCGAGAAGGAAGCGAAGACAATACTGCCGAGCTCAAAGAGTTTAAGCCCGAGTGCGTACTTCTTCGTCTCTTTGTTGTACGCAAGGAAATCGTGGTGCAGCAGGGTCGAGCAAAGCCTGAGCACGGTCACCTTGGGGACGTGTACGGCCTCGGAAAGCTCTGCAAGCGTGAAGTTGGGCTGCTCAGCGTTGAACGCGCCCAGTATCTGGAGCGCCCTGTCAAGCGATTTGTTGTTGTAAAACATAACCCGATCTGCCTTCCGGTTTGTCTGTGTAATGGTTAAGTCACTTGTTTCGATTACCGAAATGTCTATTCACTTATCGAAATTTTACCAGAAGTCCCTATTCTTTTGTCAAGAAAAAAATGAACCGTTCTCGCCAAGGAACACACATACCTCACGGGTGCATTTTTTCACGTACATTTTTTCCTTGACAGAGAAGCCGGTTTTTCTGTTACAATTTCAATAAACGGGCGTCTGTTTCATTAATCGAAACGCTACCGCATCGACTCGGTTCCTGATGTTGAGGACGAGAACAAAAAAAGGGGAGGAATTATGGGGAAACAAGAGAGGCAGAGTGGTGTCACAAGGAGAAAATTTATCAAAATGGTCGGGTCTGCCGGTATTGCCGCGGCAGGTACTTCTTTATTACCGCGGCTCTCGCAGGCGGCGGCGAGGGGCTATATCCTGATTGGCCATCCAACGCCGGCCACCGGGCCCATCGCTCCTTTCGGGGAGACCTCCGCATGGACTGCCGAGCGCGCCATGGCGGAAATCAATAAAGACGGCGGCATCTTCATCAAGGAGTTGGGTAAGAAATTGCCGATCAGAGTCAAAGCGATGGATACGGAAAGCAATCCCACCAAGGCTGCCGACGCAGCGTCGAAACTGATCTTGCAGGATAAGGTAGATCTGATGGTGGTCCTGCACACCCCGGATACGGTCAACCCGGTCGGGGCCACATGCGAAAGATATGAGGTCCCGTGCATCTCTTCGGTCGCGCCCATCGAGCCATGGCTGACCGGGGGTCCCTACAAATGGACCTTTCACTACTTTTTTAACCTGGAGCAGATCATCAACGTCTATACAGGCATGTGGGACGCATTTGCTGACAAGACGTCCAAAGTAGTGGGCGGCTTCTGGCCGAATGATCCTGACGGTACGGTCTGGGCTCAGGAGTTTTCGAAAAAACTGAACTCCATGGGCTATAAAGTGGTCGACGTAGGAAGATTTCCTTATGGCATGCAGGACTTTGGCGCCTTTATCGAAACCTGGAAAAAAGAGAAGGTCGATATCCTCACCGGGGTGCCCATCCCGCCTGATTGGGCTACGTGCTGGCGCCAGTGCCATCAGCAGGGATTCGTTCCCAAGTTCGCCACCATTGGAAAGGCGCTCCTCTTCCCAGCCGCCGTGGACGCCATCGGTGGCAATCTCCCGAACGGCCTGACGACGGAAGTCTGGTGGACACCATTGCATCCTTTCAAATCATCTCTGACAGGGGCCACCTGCCAGCAACTGGCTGACGCGTGGACGCAGAAGACGAAGAGGCAGTGGACCCAGCCGATGGGTTTCGATTATGCGGCCTTTGAGATCGCCGCGGATGTCCTGAAACGGGCGGCCTCACTGGACAAGAAGAAGATCAGGGAAGCGCTCGCCGGCACCAATCTGAATACCGTGGTCGGACCCATCAAATTTAATGAAAAGAATTTCTCGCTCACCCCGCTGGTAGGCGGACAGTGGGTGAAAGGAAAGAAGTGGCCCTGGGAGCTCCAGGTGGTGTACAACAAAGAGGCTACCAACATCCCGACGACAGGGAAGATACTCTTCCCTATTCCAAAAGCATAGGGCGGGCGAACCCAAAAACAGCCA
>JADGQN010000475.1 GCA_017881765.1 Syntrophobacterales bacterium
CTCTCTGGTGCCTGCCAGAACGACCCTCCCGGTCTCTAGTACATAGCCACGGTCAGCTATTCGCAAGGATTCGGCGGCATTCTGCTCAACGAGAAGAATAGCCATACCCCGCCTTTTGATCTCAACCAGCGAATCCATGATATGCATCACCACCAAGGGAGCAAGGCCGAGAGAAGGTTCATCCAGCATGAGGAGACGGGGCCGCGACATCAGCGCCCTTCCTATGGCCAGCATCTGCTGCTCACCGCCAGACATCGTGCCGGCAGCCTGTGTTTTCCTCTCTTTTAGCCGGGGAAAGAGGTCATAGACCTCCTGCCTCATCTCTTCGACGATAGCCCGTTCTTTCCTGCGCACGTAGGCGCCCAGTTCCAGGTTCTTCTGCACGGACATCTCCGGGAATAGCATTCTTCCCTCGGGGCATTGAGAAATACCACGTTTGACGATGACATCAGGCGCCACCTTATCCAACGATTCCCCGTTCAAGCGTATGGTTCCGGCCGCAGGCGACACGAGGCCCGATATAGTTCTCAGCAGCGTCGTTTTGCCGGCACCGTTTGATCCAAGGATCGTGACCACTTCTCCACTGTCCACTTCCAGCGATACGCAACGAAGCGCCTGGAATGTGCCGTAGAACGTCTCTATCCCGTCCACGCTAAGCAACACGCCGCGCCCCCAGGTAGGCCTTGATGACCTCTTCGTTAGCCCCTACCTCCGCCGGTGTTCCCTCCGCGATGTTGACACCGTAATTGAGAACGATGATGCGGTCGGATATGCTCATCACCATACGCATCTTATGTTCGATGAGGCAGATGGTGACACCGGATCGCTGAACTTTTTTAACCAGTTCGATCAGGCCGCCGATCTCTTCCAGATTCACGCCTCCCGTCGGCTCGTCAAGCAAGAGCACTTTCGGGTCTGCCGCCAGGACCATCGCAATCGACAGCCTTTTTTGGGCCTCTTCCGTCAGATTGCCGGACAGCCTCTGCTCCATATCCGACAACCCTACAAATGCGAGGAGTTCGCGCGCTTTCTCCCGTATCCGCCGCTCCTCGCGCCGCGCAGCCCCGGTACGTACTATCGCTCCCCAGACCCCCGTCCTCACGTGAAGCGATTGGCCGATGATCACGTTATCCAGAACCTTCTCCCAACCAAAAACGGTCGTCCGCTGGAACGTCCGCCCTATGCCGCGACGCACCGACTGGTATGGTTTGCACCCGGTGATGTCGTTGCCGTCGAAGCGGATAATTCCGCTCGTGGGTCGGTAAATACCCGTGAGGAGATTGAAGAGCGTCGTTTTGCCCGCACCGTTCGGCCCGATGATGCTGAGGAGCTCGCCTTGTTGTACGCTGAATGTGAGCCCACTCACCGCCATAAGACCGCCGAACGCCTTAGTCAGACCGGAAACTTCAAGGAGCGGCATCCCGTCCTCCTGATGATTTTCGTGAGTCCCCCCACCTTAAAGCAAGAGCTTTGAATCCACCCGTTATGCCGGCGGGGAGGAAGATAATGAAGAGTAACAGGATTATGCCGTTGATCAGCGTTTTCAGGTAGGGCACGATCTGCAACCCCTCGGGTATTGCCGTCAGCACGAAAGTACCGATGATGGGTCCTGCCGCAGTGCCCGCGCCGCCAACGATCAGGCAGGCAAGCACGTCCATGCCGCGCGCGAAATGGGCAACGTCCGGGCTTATAACCACGTTGTAGGAGGCATACAGTGCGCCAGCCACGCCGGCGAACATAGCGCTGACCGTGAAACTGAGCAGCTTTTTCGCCATGGTATTGATCCCAAGCGATTCGGCCAGATTCTCATCATGCGAGATGGCAATAAACGTCCGACCGATCAGCGAATGGACCAGCCGATCGCATAGTATCGCTATGAGCACCAGGAAAAAAAGGACAAAATAGTACATGTTGAGTAGCGAATCGAAGCGAACTTGGCCGCCCCACGGGAGGGGAATCGGGTTGGGCCTCGGCATGCCGGCCAGCCCGTTGGCGCCGCCCGTGAAGTCCACCCAGGCAAGTATGATTACACCCACGATAGCCGCAAAGCCTAAAGTCACCAGCACAAAGTAAGGTCCGCGAAGCTTGAGCGCAGGTATGCCGATCAGGAAGCCGAACAGACCGCTGATGGCGGTTGCGGCGAAGAATGACGGCCAGAAACCGAGGTGCAGCTTCAGGGCGATCAGACCGAGGGCATAGGCGCCTATTCCCAGAAACGCGGAATGACCGAGGGAAAGCTGACCGGTGTAACCGTAAATCAGGTTGAGGCTGATGGCCACAATCGACCAGATCGCGATGAGGAGCAAGATGCTGGTCAGATATTCACCGACAAAGAGCGGGAGCAGGATCGCCACTACCACGGCCAGCAACCAGCCGATACGTTCCGGCGAAAAGCGTCTGGTCACGGCCTCCAGACCTCCCTGCCCAGCAGCCCTTTGGGGCGGAAGAGAAGCATCACGATCATGATGCCGAAGACAAAGATCAAGCTGTACGTCGCACTGATGTACCCTGATGCCAGGCTCTCTATAAGGCCCAGGAGAAGCGCCCCGAGCACGGCCCCCGGTATGCTGCCCAGCCCCCCGAAGATGATGGCAGAGAAGGCAACGAGGAGTGGCCCCATGCCCATGGTGGGCATCAAAAGTACGGCGGGACCGATGAGCACACCCGCAATGCCGGCGAGCGCGGTGCCCACCACAAACGCCATCGCACAGATACGGCTTACCTTTATCCCGCAGAGCTGCGCACCTTCCCTGTGCTGCGCCGTTGCTTCGAGCGCCGCGCCAAGAGCTGTTTTCTTGATGAAGAGCCACAAAACGGTCATAACGACAATGGTGCCAAGTATGACAACCAGGCGTTGTACCTGCAACGACACCCCCCCGAACGTCAGGACACCGCGGGACCATGGCATCAGGAACCATTTCGTCTCCGTCCCGAAAAAATAGAGCGCGGCTCCCTCGAGAATCATCAGCAGTGCCATTGCAGCCACGAACAGGTTCACTTCCGGTGCTTTCCTTACGGGATAGAAGACGACGAAGTAAACAATCAGGCCGAGAACGCCCATGGCGAACGTGGCCAGCACCAAGGCAAGCCAGTAATTCATCGCGTTCGACATGACCATATAAAATCCCAGGTACGCGGCTACCATGTACAGGTGTCCCTGGGCAAAATTGGGCACGTTGAGAATGCCGAATATTATCGTAAGACCTGACGCCAGGAGGACATAAACACATCCCTGGGAGATCCCGTTCAGCAGATACTGAGCCAGCTCGACCGTAGCGCAGCCTCCTTATCCGGCCATTCCTGCTACCTTGTGCAATTTACTCCGGGACCGACTTCCGCGGCGGCGATATGTGAGCGAAATGTTGGGGTCCGTCATTCACGTCCCGTCCGGGTGGTCGCGTAGCACCCGGACGGCATACCGTACCGATCCGGCTATTCCAGAATATCCTTGGGCACGCGCAGTTCTTTCACAAGCGTGTACTGGCCTCCCTTGATCTCCAGGAGCAGCTCGGGCGCGCCCACCATCAGCCCGTTCTTCAAGACGTCGTTATTCGGAAAGATGAGCGGCAGCTTGCCTTCCTGAAG
>JADGQN010000110.1 GCA_017881765.1 Syntrophobacterales bacterium
TTTTGCAATTGACATGATGGGCACTGAAGGACGTTGGAAAGGAGGATTGGGATGGCGTTCAAAACGATCTACTTCAACGAGGATGTATGCACGGGGTGTAACACGTGTGTGGACGTCTGCATGTGCGATAAACTGGCGCCTAATCCTGAACAAGGGAAGCCACCGGTCGAGCTTTACCCTGATGAATGCTGGTTTTGCGGCTGTTGCGTGACTCATTGTCCGCAAGGAGAAAAACGCGCGATCGAGTTCATCACACCGTTCCCGATGCGGGGCGCATTCAAAATGTAGAAGGGCGATGGAGGGTGCAGGACCGGGATGAATTTCAGAACATAAGGAAAAGAGAGATATGACAGAACTTAAAACAATTCCTGTTGAAACAGACGTACTAATCATCGGAGGCGGTGCCGCGGGCTGCATGGCCGCGATCAAGGCAGCGGAGAATCAGGATGTCGCGGTTACCCTGGTGGACAAGTCGAATACAGTCGCGAGCGGCTGTACCGCTTCGGGCATAGACCATATTTGGTCCTATATTCCACCCGTACATGAGCCGATGGGTTACACGCTTGAGGAGATGGCGGAAGACCACCGCCAGGGGATCGCGTCCGGCTTTTTCCGCAGAGACCTTTTTATGCTGGTTGCAGGCACCATGTACGAGCGTGTTCTCGACCTGGAGCGGTTCGGCCTCAACTTCCGGTACGAGGACAGCAAAGCCCCGGGCAAGTTCCGGATAGTCGACCAATTTCACAGCGTACCCGCTGCTTTCAACTTTGATGGGAAGCCCTTGAAGGCAAAACTGACGGCAGAAGCGAAGAAAAGGGGTGTAAAGATCATCAACCGGGTCCAGATGACCGACCTGATAGTGACTGACGGCCAGGTCTCGGGCGCGGTTGGCGTGGGGACGCGAACAGGTGACGTCTATTTTTTCAGGACAAAGGCCCTGGTGCTTGCGACCGGTAGATCGAACAGACTTTCCCGCAATCTGACAGGGATCGACTTCAACACGCGCTTGCCTTCCACGTTGACAGGAGATGGCACCTCAATGGCAACACGGGTCGGCCTGCCCATCATCAATATCGAGTTCCTGGGGGGAAGGCGTTTAAATGCCGCGGGCAACTACTATCCCAACTATGGAGACCCGCGGAACACTACCCAGCCGGCAGGTCGCATTACTGATCAAGCGGGGAACGTGATCGTGCCGAGGACCCGGTTCTACGACTGGGAAAAGCTGGGCAAGGAAAAGATCGATGCTGTGGAAAGAAGAAAAGAGTGGATTGCAGCGCAAAAGGCGGTAAAGAGCGGCCGCGGCAGCCTCACGAGGAGAACCGCCCAGGGAGAAGGCCCTTTCTACCTTGATTTCAGCGAGGCGACGGACTATGAGGCAGAGTATATCGCCTGGTCGATCAGGAACGAAGGCAAAGGAACGCAGTTCATGCGCTATTTCGAAGACGAGGAAGGTTTGAACCTCAAGCGGAATGCCCAGGAATACAGCGGTTGGGCCGTCCGGGAGCTTTCAGGCACTGCGGCAAAGGGGTTGTGGGTGAACAAGGATCTGGAGACAGAGATAAGAAATCTTTTCGGCGCCGGGGACGAGGTGGGCGGAATGCCGTGGGCCGCATCCCCCGGCGCATTTACCATGGGATGGCGCGCGGGAGAGATGGCAGGGATGCGTGCCAGAGAACAGAAGAGCCTCTTGAAAACGGGTAGAGAACTGGTAAGAGCCCGCAGGGATAAATGTCAGCAGGCACTGAACCGGGACCGGGGTTTTCATTGGAAAGAGATCGAGACCTATGTTCAGAGCCTCATCGATTTCTACTGCGGGGAGATACGCGGGGAGGGGCTTCTCAAACGTGGTCTTGAGCGGCTCGACTATGCCAGACGCGCACCCATGAAGGCGGAGAATATGCACGAGCTTGCCCGTATACTTGAGGTGGAGTCAATCATGGACAACGCGGAGCTTGTGATCCGCTCTTCGATTGAGCGCAAGGAGAGCCGCGCATCGTTCGAGTTCCGCAGGGCCGAATACCCTGAACAGGATGACAAGAACTGGCTATGCTTCCTAGGCATCAGACGGGAGGGAGACGGAAACTTTACATTCGCCAAACTGCCTGTCGACAAGTGATGCCGGGTTAGAACCTGTGGAAAAATCGCCTCAATAAGTGCAGGTTCTTGCCCGCATGTGCGTACCTTTAGTGTCTGCTGGTGTCTCCCAGCCACACTCACCTTTTTTTCTGGTGCAAGATAAATCCGAAACTTGGGTCTGTTTATGAAATGAAAGTCTGTCTGTCTTTCGCGCAAGTCCAGGGCCTGACGTCTGAAGTCCGGCGTCTGAGTTACAGTTGTCTGTGAACTTGACAGGCGCAGGCACCGGATGTAATATTGATTGTCGTGACAACATTGTCATAACAACTTTATGGCCAAGACAGGTACGAAGCCACCCCGGAGCGCGACGAAAGTAAAATCCTATTCCCTGGATCAGTCGCTCGGGTTCTCGATCTACCGCGTTCATACCCAAGGAACTAATGTATTGCGGAGAGCTTTCCAGGCCGCGGGTTATGACGTGACGCCTGAGCAATGGGGTGTGCTCGCCCGGTTGCGGGAAGAGGAAGGCGCGAATCAGACCCAGCTCGGCCAAAAGACGCTGAAGGATCGCCATAACATCACACGAATTCTCAACCTCCTCGAAAAAAGGGGGTATATCGAACGCCGGCCCGATAAAGCCGACAAACGTGCTTACCGTGTTTTTCTGACCGCGGCTGGTCGGGCTACGCAGGAGGAACTGGCCCCGATAGCCCTGGATTACCGGAAATCGGCCTTCAAGGGGCTCACGCAGGAAGATCTTCGGACCATGCGGATACTCCTTGAGCGCATCGTGAAGAACCTTGAAAAGAGATTGCAGTAACTGGTAAGCCGGAAATGGAAGAAGAAGCAGTATGAGGAGATGGGCATTCAGGGGATTCATCGGGCTGGCGATCTTAGTAGCCTGCATCTACGGGGTCTTTCGCTTCATCCACTCGCTTTCTCACGAGAGCACGGATGACGCGTACGTCGCCGGGATAATAGTCCCTGTTTCCGCTGAGGTAAGGGGGAAGGTGGTGAGCGTTTATATCGACGACAACCAATCCGTCGCCGTGGGAGCACGCCTGTGTGAGATATTTCCTGAAGATTATCTTCATACGCTGACAGAGAAAAAGGGGACGGTGTCGCGGTTCACGGCGGAAGATCGCGAATTACATGCTTCCATAGCGGCAAGAAAGAAGGCGCTGGTGCAGGCGGAGGCCAACCTGGAGGCCGTTCGTGCCGAGGAGAGTCTGGCCAGCAAAGAGTTGAAACGTTACGAAAGGCTCTTCAAAGAGGAAGCGGTGTCAGCTACCCAGTACGACCAGATCGAATCACGCTCGAAGGTCGCGCACGCTCGCCGGGAAGCAGCAGCGGCGGCTGTGGCGGAAGCAGAGGCCTCGGTGGAGGCTCTGCAGGCCCGGCTGACAACACAGGAGTTCAGGATCAAAGAGGCAGAGGCCTCGCAAAGTCAGGCCCAGCTCGATCTGAAGAGAACGGTTGTTGTGGCGCCTATCACGGGAAGAATCGCGCGGAAGAACGTTGATCCGGGAAAGTACGTGCAGCCCGGGCAGCCTCTCCTTTCGATCGTAAAAGAGGATACGTGGGTCATCGCCAATTTTAAGGAAACACAAATAGAAAAAATGGCAGTGGGACAGCATGTGGAAATAGAAGCAGATGCCTACCCGGGGGTTACCTTCAAAGGACACGTTGACAGTCTGCAGCCCGGTACCGGCGGCGTCTTCAGCTTACTCCCCCCGGAGAATGCTACAGGCAATTTCGTTAAAGTCGTGCAGCGCCTTCCGGTAAAGATCGTCCTGGAATCCCCGTTTGACCCGGCCCATCCCCTGTGGCCCGGCCTCTCCGTTATTCCGACCGTGGACGTGAGCCGCCAGACCGGTCCTAAGCTCTCCCGTAAATAAGGCTGCGATGGACGCAGGATACAAAACGCATAAATGGATGGTTACCGTGACTGTGATGACCGGCACCATCATGGCTGCGCTCGACATCAGCATCGTCAATGTGGCGCTGCCCCACATGCGCGGGTCGCTCGGGGCCTCGGTTGAGGAGATCACCTGGGTCGCGACGGGGTACCTGCTCTCGAGCGTCATCATCATGCCGATCATTGCGCTTTTGAGTTCCCGGATCGGACGCAAGCGGTTCTACATCCTTTCCGTCCTGCTCTTTACAGGAGCCTCCATGCTGTGCGGAATAGCCTGGGACCTTCCATCAATCGTCATCTTCCGTATCATCCAGGGCATGGGCGGCGGCACCCTTATACCGATGTCACAGGCGCTGCTCAGAGAGACATTCCCTCATGACGAACAGGGAACGGCAATGGGCATTTACGGACTCGGCACCATTCTGGGTCCGGCCTTCGGGCCGACCCTCGGGGGATGGCTCACGGACACGTATTCGTGGCGCTGGATATTCTATATCAACGTGCCGGTCGGCGTCCTGAACATCTTCCTGATCATGCAGTTTATCAAGGATCCACCCTATCTCGTCCGGGAGAGCGGGAAGCTGGACTTTGCCGGCCTTTTTTTCATGGCTGTGGGATTGGGCGCGCTCCAGATCATGCTTGAGAGAGGTGATCAGAAGGACTGGTTTTCGTCAAACCTCATCACGTATCTCGCCATTGCCACCTGCATCGGACTTGCCCTGTTTGTATGGCGGGAGTTGACCACGGACAGGCCGGCCGTCAACCTCCGCATCCTGAAGGACCTCAACTTCACGTCGGGGACCTTCCTCGGCGGTATCCTCGGACTGGGTCTTTTCAGCAGCATCTTTGTGCTACCGCTTTTCCTGCAGCAGCTGCTTCACTATCCGGCTTACAATGCAGGGCTTATCCTTATGCCGCGCAGCCTTGCCATGGCCATTTCCATGCCTCTCGGAGGCAGGATGTATAACAGGGTGGGGCCCAAGCTTCTGGTCGGGACCGGCCTCGCGCTCAATGCCGTCTCATTTTACGAGCTTTCACTCATGTCGCTTAACGTCGGCTATTGGGATATCTTCCTTCCTCAGTTCTTGCAGGGTATCGGATTCGGTCTCATATTTGTCTCGCTGAGCACAGCGGTGCTCTCCACCATAGACAAGCCCTCCATGACCGCTGCTTCCGGACTCTACAATGTCGTACGGCAGGTCTTCGGCAGCGTGGGCATTGCTTTGGCCGCCACAATGCTGACCCGGGGAGAGACCTGGAACAGGGCAATGCTCACCGAACACGTGACCGTCTTCAGCGATACCACCGCTCAAACGGTGCGCGCTTTTTCTTCATTGTTGTCTTCTCATGGGGCGGACCCGACTACAGCGGGCACCGGGGCTTTGAAAATGCTGGAAGATATGGTGATGAGGCAGGCAAGCATGTTATCCTATAACCATGTATTTTTCCTTATCGCGGCCCTCTTTTTTCTCTCAATGCCCCTGGTCCTTCTTGTCAAGGACCCGCACAGGGCCGCCGCCGAACCTGTGGTTGCTGACTGATAAGTAACATGGAGGTGTAGATGGAAGAAGATGCGCATATTGCGATCACTATATCGAAACAGATGGGAAGCGGCGGTTCGTACGTGGGCTACCTTGTGGCAAAAGAGCTGGGTTTTAAGTACATAGACCGCGAAATCCTGCGCGAAGCGGCAGCACGTCTTGGCACTGACGCGAAAGTCCTCGAAGACCATGATGAAAGGTCGTGCGGCCTCATCGATAATCTTGTCAGGGCATTCTCCTTCGGGACGCCTGAAACAGCCTACATACCCCCTATGAGCCGGCCTATTTATGATAAGGATCTGTTCACCCTGGAGTCGAAGATCATGAATGAGATCGTGGACCGTTGCAGTGCCGTCATCGCCGGACGGGCCGGATTTCATGCTTTGCGCGAACGGCCGGGAGTGATTCGCGTATTTGTCCACGCTCCGATCGAGTTTCGAGTCGAGCGCGTGATGCGGGCGCAGCATACGGAGGACATCGCCCACGCCAGGGCACAAGTGGAGGATTCGGACCGCAGAAGGAGCAAGTTCGTGCGGGACATGGTCGGTGTGGTCTGGACCGATGCCCGAAACTATCATCTGTGCATCGATACGAGCGGTGTCGGCTTCCCCACGGCCGCCGAGATGATTATCAAGCTGGCTGACAGGAAACTCAGTAGCTCTTAGTTTTGTTGCCCAAGGTTGCCCCCAACCGGGTCTTGCAGAACGAGCGAAGAATTTGTTGACATGCTACTTCGTCCTGTGTAAGAACTGACCTGTAGAGCGTCAAAGTTATTTATATTACGAGAGGTGTTTGATGAGAATGGGTGGAAGCAAGGCAAAACTTCTTGCGGTGGTGCTTGGATCTATATTTTCCATCACACTGGCTGGCTCCCTCTGGGGCCAGCCGGCCTATCCAGCGAAGCAGATCGACCTGCTCATCGGCTATGCGCCCGGCGGGATTGTGGATGTTTCCGAGCGCTTTCTCGCGGGCAAGGCCGAGAAGATTCTGGGCCAGTCGATGGTTATCACCAATAATGGCGGCGGCGGCAGCTCCGTGGCCGTGGCCATCGTTGCCACGAAGCAGCCGGACGGCTATTTTCTTGCCGGCTGTGGGAGCACCGGCCTCGTGAGGATTCCGCAATTCAGAACCGTTCCTTATAAATGGGACGACCTCACGCCGATCATGCACTTCGCCACGCCGATTTTGACGTCCCTTGTGGTGCGGTCGGATTCGCCCTTCAAGACCGTCAAAGATCTCGTTGAATACGCAAGGAAGAACCCGGGCAAGGTGACGTACAGCACCACGGGCGTCGGATCGCCCATGCACATGGGCATGGAATATATTGCAAAACAGGAGGGGATCAAATGGACACATGTTCCCTATCCCGGTACGATGCCTGCTTTTATGGCGCTGCTCGGCAACCACGTGACAGCTCAGGCGGGGGCCGCCGAATGTGTCCCTTACATAAAAGAGGGCAAGGTCAGGCTGCTAGCAACTATAAGCGAAAAACGCGTCAAAACCTTCCCGGATGTTCCGACCCTCAGGGAGCTCGGCTACGACACCTTCAACGAAACCGTTTTCATGTTTGCAGCGCCCAAAGGGACGCCTCAACCTGTTATCGATAAGCTAGACAATGCATTGCACAAGAGTATGGCAGATCCCGACTTCAACGGTTTGATGGCGAAGCTGGAGATGGAGCCGTCGTACAGGAATTCTGCCGACACGAGGAAATACCTGGAGGATGCGCAAGGCCGCATCGGGAAGCTGATACGCGAGTTGAAGATACCCAGAGAAGATGAAAAGAAATGATGAGACTACTTCCAGCTATTAGAACCGTACGAGGTGTTTTTATGAGAGCAGAAAGATGCAAGACAAAACTTTTCGGAGTGGTGCTCGGATGTGCGTTGTCCGTAACGCTGACAGGCTCACTTTGGAGCCAACCGGCTTATCCGACGAAGCCGATCGACCTGCTCATCGGCTATGCGCCCGGCGCCTCCGGTGATCTTACGGAGCGGCTTCTGGCAGGCAAAGCGGAAAAGATTCTGGGTCAGCCCTTTATCACAACCAATAACGGCGGCGGCAGCGGTGCAGTGGCTGTGACCCTGGGCGCTAAGAAGGCGCCGGACGGCTATAATCTGCTCGGCTCCTCAAGCACGGCCCTCGTGAGGGTCCCGCTGTTCAACACGGTTCCGTATAAATGGGACGACGTCACGCCCATCATGCATTTCGCCGCGCCGGTTCTGACCTCACTTGTGGTAAAGTCGGATTCACCCTGGAAAACCCTCAAAGAGCTCGTCGATTACGCCAAGAAGAACCCCGGCAAGGTAAGCTACAGCACTTTAGGCGTTGGATCGCCCATGCACATGGCCATGGAGTATATCGCGAAACAGGAAGGAGGCATCAAGTGGACACATGTTCCCTACCAGGGAACTATGCCTGCCTTCATGGCGCTGCTCGGTGGCCACGTATCGGTCCAGTTGGGCTCCGGCGAGTGCGTTCCCTACATAAAGGATGGTACGCTACGGCTGCTCGCAAACGTGGGCGAAAGGCGGGTCAAGACTTTTCCGGACGTGCCGACCCTTAAAGAGCTGGGCTATGATTACTTCAATGAAACCGTTTTTCTATTTGCGGCTCCTAAGGCAACCCCCCAGCCCATCATCGATAAGCTTGACAAGACGTTTCACCAGGCCATGTCTGACCCTGACTTCACCAACCTTGTTGCGAAACTGGAGTTTGAGCCCACGTACAGGAACTCCGCTGATACCGCCAAATACCTGCAGGATGCCAACAGGCGCCTTGCAAAGATGGTGCAGGAGCTGAAGATACCGAAGTCCGACGAAAAAAAGTAATACCGATTTGCATTCAAGTGTATACCTTCCGGGTACCCGCCACCGGCGGGTGTGCTGCGTCCTTACAGGATGCTTCCTTACAGGATGCTTCGCTATCGCTATCGCTCTCCTCGACGTACTTCCAGTACGCCCGGGTACCCGCTCGCCGGTGGGGCTCCTCGCTGCCGCCCGGGGTACCCGGCCGAAGGCTGGGTCGTCCAACTTGAAGGCAAATCGGTATAGGCTTACTTACCGACGTAGAGGCCTATTTCCTTCAGGATAGGAACGCCTACTTCCTCCGCGTTCCTGATCGTCTGTCTCACGAATTCCGGTCCGCCATACTGGGGGTCCTCCCCGCCGATGTCGTGAAGCTTCTTGAACCTCGGATCATCGTAAATCTTTTTGGAAGCGCCGGTGAGATACGTTTTTATTTGCTCAGGCGTGTTCTTATGGGCATAGATGGCGACATAGGTCATCAGCTTTGCAGCATCCGGGAAGCCGAGCTCGACTATGCACGGTATATTGGGCTGGTCGCTATATCTCTTTTCGCTATAGAACGCGAGGGGTCGCACCTTTCCCGCCCTTATCTGGTCACTGACCGTGCCATAGGGAAGGCTTGCAGCGTGGATGTGGCCGCCCAGTAAGGCTGATAGAGCCTCGGGGCTGCCCTTGTATGGTACGTCAGTCGCCTGGACGCCTGCCTTCTTGAATATATCGAGCGCGATTATGTGCGGGGGTGTCCCCCGGCCTGAATGAGCCCAGTTCAACTGCCCCGGATTTTTCTTCCCGTAGTTGAGCAGATCATTGAGGCTCTTCCATGGGGAATCAGCCTTCACCATCATAGCCAGCCTCCACGCCATGAAATTGGCTATGGGAACCAGGTCATCCGGGTCGAACGGTATCTTCTGGGTCTTCGTAGTAATTGCAAAGAACCCCTGGCCCAGGGTAACAAGTTTATAACCATCCGGTTTGGCGCTGATGACCTCGGCCGCGGCCAGGCTCCCGCCGGCACCCGGTTTGTTGACTACGGCAATGGGCTGGCCCAGATAGGTCGGTGCGATATCGGCAATCAGTCTGGCCATGATGTCTATCGAGGCCCCCGCAGTGTACGGGCAAAGAAGTTCAATCGGTTTTGCAGGATAGTCCGCGGCCGAAGCAATCGTTGCCCAAACAGCTCCGAGCGACAAAAGCACCGCAGCTAGTGCAACGATCCCATTCCTCGTGTTGGATCTGTTTCTCATGCATCACCCCCCGTAGAGTCACTAGCGTAAAAGTATCAATGAGAAGATTATGATGTCAAGCAAAAAGCTCCGTTCGAATGGCCTAATCGCGGCCGGTAGTGGTCGCCGCTGGTTAATAATAAGAGGGTTCCGGCGGAAACCCAGGGCCAACCTATCCGGGTCTAGTGTTGTTCCCCCTAGGTGACTGTTAAGGGGTACATAGCGGTCATTACTATGCGACTTGGGCGTGATATGCGTAGCCAGGTTTCGAGTATGGTTGACCGAAAATGCGAATATGGAACCGGGTTTCCCGGTTCATGAGTACAATCGATAATCTTGAACACCCAAAGAGTTTGGAGATGTGTCATTTATGAGGCACGGCTGGGCGGTTCACGAGATGCTGAAGCGTGGGAACTAATTGTTCTTGATATCTCTACCGGGAGTTAGTATGGTCTCTTACCGAATCGTCTCTTGTGGGGGAGTGTGGAGAGGCGAATCATAGGGAGGGCTCAATTTCACGGTGCCCATTGCCCAAAGGCGTCATCAACCAAGAAATGGAGCGGTCTGTTCGACTTACACGAAGGACAGGTGAAGCAAGGTTAAATGTCCATCCACGTAATTCCAATCAATAGACTCAGCCTTGAAGCCTTGCGAGGCGTTATTGAAGAATTTATCTCAAGAGGGGGCACTGATTATGGTGAAGTAGAGGTTTCGCCGGAAACAAGGTTCAGACAGGTAAGGCACAGACTCGAAAAGGGATTGGCAGTTCTTATCTTTGATGACGAGACTGAAACGACCAATATATTCCTGGCTGATGACCCTATCCTGAGAGGGGTTAAGGCATTAACCGAGTGATCAGGAAAGAATACTCATCTGCCGGTATCGATATGATAACCGGCAAAACACAGAGCATTCAGGCGAGCCGGCACCAGATATTGGTCTTTCTCATTTGATGCTTCCTCCTAAGCCTTGTAATCCATATTTCTCGTTCAGTTGCAGATTACTTCCCGAAACAAACACTTGCATGAGAAGCATCTGTGTGATAAGAGTCATCATATATATATCCCTGCGATCACTATATTGATCATGAAGACGCTGGTGGCTATTGATCGCAATGCACATCTATTTGATCTGAATGCATGATCAAATAGAAATGGCGCGATCCATGTTCTCTGTTCTGCACCGGTCACGGTATTCTTCATCTCTGCTTTGGTTTAGGTTATGCCATAGTCAATTAATGGGAGGTGATTAATGAAAGCGAAGTATTGGTTACTGCGGGTCGCGGTCTTGTTTGTTGCCGTGGTGTTGCTCGTCCGACCCACGCTCGCTGACGACAAGGACAAGGTTGTCGGGGTCTGGAAGTTGGTATCCGTAGTCTACGAGGATAATGCGACCAAGGAGCGGACGCCGGTGCTCGGCGAGCATCCGAAGGGCTGTCAGATTGCCACACGCGAGGGGCGCTGGCTTGCACTGGTGACAGGTGAAGGACGCAAGGTACCTCAGAACGACAAGGAGCGGAGCGACGCTTTGCGTTCCATGATCGCCTACACGGGGAAGTATCGGGTGGAGAGTGGAAAAGTCATCACCAAGGTTGAGGCTGCGTGGAACGAAGCCTGGGTCGGCACGGAACAGGAACGGTTCTATCGGTTCGAAGGTGACCGCCTGCTCCTCGAAAGTCCACCTCAACCTCACCCCAATCTCTTGGGTAAGGTAGTGCGCATCATCGTGATCTGGGAACGAGAGAAATAAGAAAGAGCTGGATCGTAGCAACACTATCTTTCAGACCTCAGGCCGGCCATGGCCGTTCTCAAGTCCCTGCCCGGGAGAACGGAACGTCGTGCAGCCCGTCTTTCGTCTATTTTTCTTTCTCGCGTGTCAACTGCATAGGGCATACCATTTGTTGGTGCGGGCCTTGATGAATAAAAAATTGCGACCTTTGCAACAGCCATCGTAAAATGACCATAATAAATCAACCGGTTTCCCGAGAGGTAACATGCTGGCCTTATCCGACTTGAAAAAGCTGGCAGAAATGTCCACTGCCGAAAGGGCCTTCTTAAGTGTCTATCTGGCGGGACCGC
>JADGQN010000476.1 GCA_017881765.1 Syntrophobacterales bacterium
CTGCTGCTCGTCACGTGCAGCGGTGAGAAGAGCAACACCATAAAGATCGGCGTCATAGCGGAGCTGACCGGAGACATGCCTGCAGTGGGCGAGTCCTGCAAGAAGGCGGCCCAGATGGCGGTCAAGGAGATAAATGATGCAGGCGGCCTGGAGGTCGGTGACAAGAAGTACAAAGTCGAACTCTTTGTCGAAGACAATGCGGGAAAAGCGGAGCAGTCGGCTTCGTCGGCCCAGAAGCTGATCACGCAGCAGAAGGTGCTTGCCATCGTGGGTCCCAACGCGACCCGATATGCCATCCCGGCTTCGGAGATAGCGGAGAGTTCGAAGGTAATCCTGATCACTCCCTGGTCCACGAACCCTAAGACCACGTTAGATGCCAAGACCGACAAGCCGAAGAGCTTCGTCTTCCGCGCTTGTTTCATCGATCCCTTCCAGGGGCGCGTGGTAGCCAAGTTTGCGCTCGAAAACCTGAAGGCCAGGAAAGCAGCAGTGCTCTACGATGTCGCATCCGACTATAACAAGGGCATTGCCGAGTACTTCAAGACGACCTTCGAACAGAGTGGGGGGCAGGTGGTCGCCTTCGAGACGTACACCACGAACGACAAGGACTTCTCCGGGCAACTCACCAAGATCAAAAAGGCCGGACCGGATGTGATCTTTCTTCCCAATTACTACAGCGAGGTTCCACTCCAGATCCAGCAGGCAAAGAGGCTGGGCATTACCGTGCCCTTCCTGGGAAGTGACTCATGGGGGAGTGCGGAACTCTTGAAACTATGCGGCAAGGAATGCGATGGGTACTACTTCAGCACCCACTATGCTGCCGATGCGGCAACCCCGGTAGCTACAAAGTTCATCCAGGCTTTCCAGACTAAGTATAACGGTTTGCCCGACGATGTCGCGGCGCTCACTTATGACGCCTTCGGGCTCCTGTGGCAGGCGATCAAATCGGCCGGATCCATCGACCGGCAGGCTGTCAGGGATGCTCTGGCGAAGGTTCCCAGATACGACGGTGTCACGGGAATGATGCAGTTCAAGGAAGGTTCCGGGGACCCCGTAAAGGGTGCAGTGATCCTGCAGATCAAGGAGGGCAAGTTCACTTATTTTGCCACCGCGAACCCATAGAACCGGTTAACCGCGGGTCCATCTGGTCCATCTGGTCTATCTCGTCTAACGACGGAAACCAGACCAACCAAATAGACTGGATGGACTAGATAGACCGAATGGACCAGACAGACCCTTTCTGTTGTGCGCCGGAGTTACGATGACTTACGTTTGTCAACAGATTTTGAATGGACTGCAGCTTGGTAGTATCTATGCCCTGATCGCGCTTGGCTACACCATGGTCTATGGGATCCTCACCATGATCAACTTTGCCCATGGGGATCTCTTCATGGTGGGTGCGTTTCTCTGTTTCATTCTTTCAGCTTTGCTCGGGTTTTCTTTTATTCCGACGCTTCTCTTTACCATATTCGGTGTTGCCTGCATCGGCGTTTTGATCGAGCGGGCGGCCTACAAGCCGCTGCGGCAGGCGCCCAGGGTCTCAGCCATCATCACCGCACTCGGCGTGGGCCTTTTCCTGGAGAACTTCACCCTGGCCTTGTGCCCGTATCCTAAGCAGATCCCGCAGTTCCTCCCCAACGTCTCGTGGACGGTCGGCGGCGTCTCCTTTTCTTCTCTTCAGGTGCTTATTATCGGGCTCTCATGGTTCCTCATGGTGATCCTTGATCTGATCGTAAGGCGGACAATGGTGGGCCTGGCCATGCGCGCCATCTCGTGGGACAAGTTTGTAGTGCCCCTCCTCGGGGTGCCTGTCAATTTTGTGATTTCGATTACCTTTGCCATCGGCACCAGCCTCGGCGGGGCTGCAGGGGTATTGTACGGCCTTGCCTATCCCGTGATTGATCCTTACATGGGGATCATGGTGGGCTGGAAGGCGTTCATATCCGCCGTGGTCGGAGGCATCGGCAACATACGCGGGGCCATGATCGGTGGTTACATCCTGGGGATGCTGGAAATACTGGTCGTTGTCGTTTTTCCCTCGACCTATCGCGACCTGGTGAGTTTCACGCTGCTGCTCGTCTTGCTGATTTTCAGGCCTTACGGGATACTGGGCAAGCCCGTGCCCCAGAAGGTGTAGGGAATGCTTCCTTCCAGGATGCTTCGCTATAATGACAAGCTGCCGAGCTCGAATAGACTGACGGCATGGATGCACCGCCATAGCCAGGCGCTACCCTACCTGCTGGGGTTCCTGTTTCTCTTCAGCCTCGCGGTGCAGCGCTTCGAGCTTCTCGATCCTTATGTGCAGCTCATCCTTATCTATGTCGGGATCAATATCATCCTGACGGTCAGCCTCAACCTCGTGAACGGCTACATGGGAGAATTCTCCGTTGGTCACGCGGGATTTATGGCGGTGGGGGCATACACGGCATCGCTCATCACCGTAAAGCTTCTCCCGGCGGAATTGACCGGCTTACTCTTTCCTCTGGCCGTGATCTGCGGTGGGTTGGCTGCCGCGGTCGTGGGGCTCGTCGTCTCCTTTCCCTCCTTTAAGACGAGAGGGGATTACCTTGCCATCGTGACGCTCTCGTTTGGCATGATCGTCAAATCGGGGATCGAGAATATCAACGCTATCGGCGGTCCGCGAGGTTTTCTCGGCATGGAGAAGCTGACCACGCTCCCGTGGGTTTTCGTGTGGACCGTACTCTCTGTCTGGGTAATCCGCAACCTGGTCTACTCGAAATTCGGCCGTGGCGTGCTCTCCATCCGGGAGGACGAGATCGCCAGCAATCTCATGGGCGTTGACACGCGCCACGTCAAGGTGCTGGCATTTGTTGTCTCTTCCTTTTTTGCGGGTGTTGCCGGGGCGCTCTATGCTCATGTACTCCAGTTCATAACGCCGCGGGCATTCGATATCATCAAATCGACCGATATCCTCATCATGGTATATCTTGGCGGCATAGGCTCGCTCGCGGGCTCCATCATCGGTGCGACGGTCTACACGGTGCTCCTTGAGGTCCTGCGCCCCATGGGGGTGTGGCGCATGGTCTTCATGCCGCTTGTGCTCGTAATTCTCATGCTTTACAGGCCCAAGGGCATCATGGGTCTCAAGGAGTTTTCCTGGTTTGTGCCGCTTCGCGATCTCGTGGCGGCGCGCACCTGGCGGGAGAAAAAACGGATCATACGATGAGCATCCTCAGCATCCGCGACCTCACCCACACGTTCGGCGGGCTGACCGCGATTTCAGGATTGAACCTGACCCTCCAGGCCCATGAGCTGGTGGGGGTGATCGGGCCGAACGGCGCGGGAAAGACAACCGTCTTCAACGTGATCACCGGTGTCTACAAGCCAACACGGGGCAGCATCATGTTCGAGGGTCGCGAGATCGTCGGCAAGTCGCCCAGCCGGATCACGAACCTTGGCATTGCGAGGACATTTCAGAATATCAGGCTTTTCAGGGAACTCTCCGTCCTTGACAACGTCCGCATCGCCCATTACGGCCAAGTGCGCTATACCTCACTGGAGGCACTCTTTCACATGGGGCGCTTCGGTAAGGAGGAA
>JADGQN010000477.1 GCA_017881765.1 Syntrophobacterales bacterium
GTGATGCTCGCCACCAACGGCCCTATCTGGCTGTCTATGCGCGTTGCGAGCTGGTCGACGTGGGTCGCGACATTCGTCATGCTGGCGGCCAGCGGCGCGACCTGGTGATCGAGATCCTGCACCAGCGACCGTGTGTCATCCACGGCTTGCCGTATCGACTTGACGGTACCGGCTATCTCGGGCGAGTTGACAAGCTTGTCTATCCCTCCCATCACGGCATTCAACTTCGCAAGAATCTCGTCTATGGGGATCTTCTCCAGCCGTTCGGCCAGTTGTTGCATGGTCGTAGGGATCGTGGGGATCTCCGGATACCGGCTGTCGGCACCTACGAGCGTGGCCGCTCTGTCCTTGTAGAAGTCGAGGGAGACCATGAGCTGGCCGGTCACGATGCTTTGCATATCGAGCTGCGCCCTCAAGCCCCGATTGATCAACTCCCGGGCAAAATCTTTAATGTTAATGCTGTGCGTTTTCCTGAAAGCTTCCATGCTTCCACCGCCTTGTACCACCTCGAGTAAACCCTGTTCAAGTTCCACATAGACGGGGATCATCACGGATAAGTCCTTTGGATTGAAGAGCATTTTGATCTCGGTCACCGTGCCCACCTTCACCCCGCGGAAGACGACGGGTGAACCGACGGAGAGTCCCTTCACCGATCCCTGGAAGTACATCACAAATTTCGGGTTATTCTTAAAGAATCTTCCTGATCCGAGAAGCAGAACCGCCACAACCACGAGGGCAATGGCGACCACAACGAAGATACCGATGACTGTCTTGTTTGCTGGCTTGCTCATGAGGTTTCCCCTTCTTGGTTTATTCTAACGGGCTTCAACGCGCACCCCTTCTTCGCCACGCGTGAGAAACATACGCACCTTCGGGTCTGTCGACTCAGCGAGCAACTTCTTGGGATCGCCGCTGGCGGTCATGGTCCTGGAGTCCACATCGAGGAAGACCGAGTTATTCCCGATGGCAAAGATACTCGCGAGCTCATGCGTCACCACGACGAAGGTGGTGCCGAGACTCTCCCTCAGTTCCAGGATCAGATCGTCGAGCAGGCGGGCACTCACCGGATCAAGCCCCGCGGAAGGTTCATCGAAAAAGAGGATGTCCGGGTCGAGAGCCATGGCCCGAGCGAGGCCTGCCCTCTTCCTCATGCCGCCTGAGATCTCCGAGGGATAAAACTCCTCGAACCCGGCAAGGCCTACCAGAGCAAGCTTTAAGGAGACCATGTCCCGGGTCTGCGCACGATTCAGGTCGGTGTACTGTTCCAGGGGAAGGGCCACATTCTCCGCCAGGGTCATGGAACTCCAGAGGGCGCCGCTCTGGTAGAGGATGCCGAATCGCCGCATAATACGCTCCTGCTCGACAGGGTCCGCATCCCAGTAGCTTACGTCCCCATACAAGACCTGGCCCCTGGAGGGTTCTTTCAGCCCCACGAGGATTTTGAGCAGGGTGCTCTTGCCGCAACCCGAGCCCCCCATGATGATAAAGATATCACCGCGGTTGATCGTAAAATTGAGATTTTTCATGAGGATGAAGCTGCCGTACCCCATGTCCAGGCCCTTCACAACGATTTGAGGATCAGTTCCGCTCATAACGCTCCCCAGTTATCAGTTATCAGTGATCAGTCATCAGTAAATGCCTTACTGATCACTTTCTTCGTCTCGTCACTCGTCCCTCCTCACTGATTACTGATTACTTCTTTTCCACCTACTCTTATTGATCACTGTTTACTGTTCTAAATCCCCAGCACGCTGCAGATCACGGTGATGAGGGCTGTTGCCAGGATGATACTGACGATGCCGGTAACCACCGCGGATGTTGTCGCATCGCCGACAGCTGATGCGCTCCGGCCGCACTGTATGCCTCTTAGGCATCCGGAGAGGGCGATGATGACCCCAAAGACGGCGCTATAGAAAAGCCCGATCCATACGTTGATCAGATGGAGGGACGCCCTGGTCTCGTTGAGATAGACGATGGGGTTGAGATCGAGCATGGTCACGCCGACGATCAGGCCCCCCAGGATACCCATAAGGTCCGCGTAAACGCAGAGCAGGGGCATCATCAGGATCAGGGCCAGCATGCGGGGCAGCACGAGGAATTCCATGGGTGAGACCCCAAGGGTTTGCAAGGCATCGATCTCTTCGTTCACCTGCATGGTGCCCAGCTGAGCCGCATAGGAAGCACCGGTACGGCCGGCCATGATGATGCCCGTCATGATGGCGCCCATCACTCTGACCATGGCAATGCCCACGAGGTCGGCTACATAGATCTGGGCACCAAAGGCCTGGAGTTGAATAGCACCCACGAAGGCGAGGATCAATCCCACGAGCAGGCTGATGAGGGAAACAATCCCCAGCGCCTGGACCCCCGACTCCTGAAGGAAGAGAATCAGGTCTGACCGGCGGAAGGAAGCGCGCCCTGTCAGGAGTCTCGCGAAGGCAATGCATGCCCCGCCAATGAAGGCAAGCATCTCGCCGGCAGAGCCCATGCTCTGTATTGCTTTTTGTCCCACACTCGAAAAGAAGGGCTCTCTTCTCGATTCCTTCCGGGCACCCTGTCGCTCAGGAACAGCTGTTGCCAGTTTCAGCAGACGCTGTGCACCTTCAGGAAGCCCCTCGGCCCGGTACTCGATCTTTGTCTCTGCACACCATTGCTTGACTTTGAGCATGAAGATCAAAAGGTTGCTGTCCCATCCGGTAAGCCCGGAGGCATCGAAGCTTACGCTTCGCACTCCGGATCCGGACGCAACTTCCTTCTGCACCGCATCGGTACTCGGCAGATCGTGCCCGGTTCGCCAGTCCCCCGACAGGTGGATTACCAGCGCATCCCCTTCCGGACGACTCAGGCTCAGGTGGCTTTCCGCCACGTTCATTTCCGCGACTCGCATGGTTAGATTACCTCCACCCGATAGGCCTACTTCGCTCCTTCGATCCCCATAGTACCCCCGAGGGCTTTGAGCCTGCCCTCTGCATCCGCCCTTCCGAAGCTGACGGCGTTCTTGTAGTCAGCTTTTACGCTATCGCCGCCGGGCAACTGATCAGCCCAATTTGGTTTTGGTGTCCAGCAAGAGCATCACACTTCGCCGGCCGCGGGGAAGGCTGGGGCACCGCGCCAGCCTTCACGGGGTCAAAACCAGTCTGCTTTTTCGCCTAAGGGTGTTCTGGCTTCGAGGCCTTGGCGGCGTCCAGAAAGGCCGGGATTCTCTCTGCCCAGAACTTGAATGCCTCTTTGGCTGATCCCAGCTTCGAGAACCTGTCGAAGTATGCAGCGGTCTGTTTGTCTACTGCCACTGCGATAACGTCGTTCGTTGTCGAATCAAGGGCCATAAACTCAGCGCTTGTTGCGCCTGAGCCACTCCAGGAACCACCTGCACCTTTCTTGACGAAACTAACAGCAAGCCCTACGGGTACTATGGAGCTGACGGTGCTGATTACGGGCTTGCTCTTCTTGATGTCGGTGAGGGCAATCCTGAGACGGGCTACATCAGGCCCCGGTTCTGTTACGATGGGATACTTGTCCTTCAGGGCGTCGATGA
>JADGQN010000111.1 GCA_017881765.1 Syntrophobacterales bacterium
CTTCCTGAAATGGCAGAACCATGAATTAATAAGCTTGTACACCATTACAAGTGTAAATCCTCCGGAGACAATAAAGGCGTCGAACTGTTTCTTATATCACAATCAAGCTAACGGATACCCACAAAGAATGAACTTCGCTTCCTCTGATATTGTCAATGGTTTAAGCCGGTTCGCTCCCGGCAAGGCGATTTCATTCCGGCGCATTTCGTGCTTGCCTTTTTAGCAGGCAGAGCATATCATTTCGGAAGATGAGGTTCATATGCCGAGCTGGTCCTATCTGCCTAGTTGCTGTGTAGGCAGCCGCCTCAGCGGCTTTCATTGCCCAAGGCTTGACCATTACGCTCTTCCTTATCTTTTAAGCCATTGGGTTCGCTCACCGGTCGGGAATTATTAAGGCTTAGTATGGGCCGTGGCCTTTCTCGCATGAAGAATTAGAGTGAAGGGAGGTGTTTAAGTTCAGCAGTATGCCTGATCTGTTACGTAAATCAACTTAGAAAATAGATAGGGGGAGAGAAATGGCTAAAATTGGATCGACGTTAGTAGCTTGCACGATCATAATGGTGCTGGGGTTATTGCTATGTTGTCCTAGCGCTGGCGCTGCCGGGAAAACGCTGTATATCGGTGGCAGCATGGCGCTAACCGGCGCCTACGCTGAGAATGTCGCGGCGGTTCTGGCTGCCTTTGAAGACTATGCTAAATATGTAAACGAGACAAAGCGTCTGGCTCCGTGGCGAAGTGAGAGATTCCCCTCTGATATAACCGTTGAGGTGCTGTGGCGAGATGATGAGCTTAAACCGGCTAAGGCGCTGACCATCTACGAGGAGCTCAAGGCCAAAGGAATATTGGTCTTCGCGGTATCCGGGTCGCCACAGGCGCTGGCATTAAAGGACAGACTGAATGAGGACGGCATGGGTGCCGTTAGCTTCTCGAGTGGACCCTATCTCCTGAAGCCGCCACAAACAATCTTTACCCATTATCCTATGTATAGCGATAGCTTGGCGGCCATCGCAGATTGGTTCAAAGAAAATTGGAAGGAAAACAGGAAACCGAGGGTTGCGTATCTTACCGCCGACAACGCCATGGGCAAGTCGATTGAGATACCTCCGATGGAAGCGTATCTGAAGAACGCAGGATATGAGTTTGTTGGCATCCAGTACGTGCCTCTGGTACCCACCTCTCCACCAACCACCCAGCTTATGTGGCTAAAGCAAAACAAAGTTGATCTTGCCCTTGGTATCATGATTAACCCCGGCGCGCAGCCGACCATAAAGGAAGCGGTCAGGCTGGGTATGGGGCCCCATCTGGCCTATAAGATAGCCTTCGGCTTTGGCGGAGCATGTCCTTCCGCGATGTTCGAAAGGGACATGGGTACGCTGGGTGATGGTGTTCTTATTGCCGGCAGCCAACCTACTTGGGGCCGAGATCTGCCCGGGGTAAAGTTCGCTACCGAACTACAGAAGAAGTATCACCCGGACAAATGGGTTAGCGACGGCTCGTATTTTTCAGGCATGGCTGAGGTCATGACCCAGGTTGAGGCGTTAAGGCTGGCCTTAAAAGAGGTGCCCTTTGAAAAGCTGACGTCGCGTGCAGTGTTGGAGCATGGCTTTTACAAGATTAGGAATCTCAACACCGGCGGCATGACCAGCACACCGTTGACCTATGGTCCGGGTAAAATCGAGGGTGTTGATGCGGTAGGTGTTGACCAGATACAGAAGGGTAAGGCGGTAAGACTGGGCAACTGGCCACTTCGGAACCTGTATTAGGGATAACGACTTTCATTCCGGGAGCTTGTTGAGGTTGACGGCGGGAGATTCTCCGCCATCAACCTCACCCAAAACCTGCAAAATAGCTATTCATGTCTAATCGGTGGCAATACAGGTTCAACCAGCAGGAATGACTGGCGCAAGAAGATAAGAATCGTACTTGCCACCTGTGTAGATTACATGCTCGCCCCGGTTTACGTATGCCATATGCAAATAGGTGGCTATCTGTCCGGGGTACATGTCAATATCACTGCCTTGCACTATGACCCGCAGCTTCTCGCCCCGCTCGAACAGGGTGCTTGAAGGCCAGATTTCAATCTCTACCGGAACGATTTCGCCGGGCTTAAGCTTCATTTCTCTCTGGTGCTTGTGGTAAGGCTGGTAAGGTGTTGACCTCTCCTCATCGAGTTCACGATGGGAAACTCGCAGCCAGCCGAGAGCAACCGGACCATCATCATGGATCCAACAGAACGCGAAGGGGACCGTCTTTCCAGAACGATCGATTTTGTGTATCGCCACAAAAAGATCCATGTCATCGCTACCAGCCGCTTGTACCCAGAGTCTCAGCTTCATGTATCCTGTCAGCTCGGTCCTCTTGTCGAACTCGAAATCAAACTGAGCATTCTGGGTCTTATCGCCTATATCGCTCGCGATATAGCGAGCCTGAGCCTCCTTTTCGAGCGGAGAGTTGCTTATCTTTCCATCACTCGCGTTCAGGAACAACTTCGTGTATTGGGTACGTGCCAGCGGCCATTCGTTTTCGTTCCTGAAACTTCCGACACCGTATCGTCGTCTGATCTCCAGCGTGACGCTGGGCCAGTTCTTTATTTCGCTATCAATGCCTTTCAAGAACTTATCGAAGAACTGTCTCTGCCGCTCCAGGTTTTCTTGTTCGTGAAAAACGTTCCACTTCTTTTTTCCGTGGACCATAAGCCACTTGTCCTTGGAAGCGATCTGTTTGAAACCTTCGAGAGTACCGCGCGTATGCAGACCCTGGTCCGACCAGCTCGCCACGATAAACGCAGGCACCGTTATCTTTGATAGATCAGCGTTCTTGCTGGCCCAGTAGTCATCAAATAGTGGATGTCTGAGATACATCCCCGCAAAATCTTCCACCCGAGTGGTAGTGTAACTCCACCCACCATCCCGCAACCGGGCTACAAATGCGGTCTCAGGGATGCCTCCGTGAAAGGCAAACTCGCGGTAAAAATCGCTCACCCCCTCCCAAGGATTGATCGCCGCCAGATGCGGTGGATTGAGCGCGGCCACTCGCCACTGACTCCAGGCAAGGTAGGAGACACCATACATGCCGACTTTGCCGTTACTCCAGCTTTGGGTGCCGGCCCACTCGATCAGCTCAGCGCAATCTTTTGCTTCCTGATCGGTGAAGAATGTCAGGTCACCTTCAGAATTCCAGGCGCCGCGCGGATCTGGATTGATAATGACATAGCCCTGCGCGCACCAATACACTGGATCAGCCGCTTCAAAGACCGTGTACTCGGAAAGATCATGCCTCACGTCGGCGCTCGGCGCGTATAACGGAGATCTGCCATGTTTGCCGTAGGGGCCCCAGGAAACAAGAACAGGATACTTCCCTTCTTTCTCGGGACGGAAAATATCGACGTATATCTTTATGCCATCCGCCATGGTCACAGCGAAATCGCGCTCAATCATCATTCCTCTTGCCTTTTCGGTGTGGGGGTTGAATCCGGGGTATTTGCCCTGGCTGGGCGGATAACCTTGCCAGAAAAGCATTTCAAACTTTTCATCAGTCATTACGTTTCTCCTTATCGGAATAGTTTAGTCTTTTCAGGATTTCGATTTTTACTATAGCACCGCCCCCTAGGTTGTCAAGCCTTTTTTTGTTTTTTGAGATCTCTTGAGAAGGGCGTTCCCGTCATTCCGAGGGGATAAACCAATATCTTATTAAAATCCGGCCAATAGCCAATCAGTTCAGGAAAGACCACGAGATCAAGCGCGGGACACCCGGGGCTGCGACCATCCGACGGACGCCAAGGACGGCGCTATGGCCAAATGGCCTTATTTAAGCCACTTGGCCTATGACAAAGAAGTCTCGTACACGGTTTATCACGCCTCGCGGCCACTCTGACTGTTCTGCTCAAGCGGTGATGGCCAGGAGGAGAGTCCTGCCTTTCCTACTTCCCGCGCGATTTCAACACCTCTTCGCACGAAGGCATGTAGTCCTTTGCCGGAATCACCGTGATATCCCCCGCGGTCAGAACGGGGTAACGCGGGTCCTTTTTCGTCACGCCGAATATCATAGGCAAGGCACACTGGTTATCGCAGGCCCTCATTTCGATTGTCCCGAGGAAGCTGTCATAGGATAGACCGCGTACCGCATCGATGAATTTCTCCTTGTCTGCGGTACCCGCTTTCTGAAGAGCCCTCACGATGACCTGGGCCGTATTATATCCGAAGAAAGACGTCATGCCGGGAAGGCGATTGTACAGCTTCTTAAATTCGTCGACGAACGCGTTATTCCCTGCGTTGTCGGGGTAGTAGAAGCCCGGGTAGACGATGCTGCCGAGGATGCCTTCCGGGGCATCGAGCCCGAGCGGCAGCATGATCGTGTAATCGATCGCGGTATGCTGCCACATAGGTATTGCCTTGATGAGTCCGGTCACCTGGGCGGCCTTCTGGAAAGTGGTCATTGAGGCGGCACCCGTCGCCGCTATGAGAAAATCGGGTTTTGCAGCTATAATCTGGGTGATATAGGGAGTGAAATCGGCTTCGCCGACCTTCCACCAACTCTGCCCCACGAGCTGCACACCGGGCTTCAACGCCTTGAGGCGAGTCCATGCGGCGTCAGCGATTGAATGGCCATACTCGTAGTCGTCACCCGCGATCCAATATTTGACGTAAGGCTTTTTTGCTAGGAAGCTGGCGCCGGCCCTTCCTGCCATCAGGGTATTCTCGTCCATCCCAAAGACGTATCGGTGTCCTTTTTCTCCGGTAATCTTGTCGCTCTTCGCGTGGGTCACGAAGAAGGGCACTTTCTCCTTGAGGGCGAGATCCGATATAGCGAGGGCCGATGCGCTGTTGATCGTGCCCATGAGGATATCCACGTTCTCCTTCATAACGAGCTCTTTGGCCATGGTCAGGGCAATGTCCGGCCTGAACTTGTCGTCCCGCGTCATGTATTCTATCTTCCTGCCCTTTAGACCTCCGGATGCGTTGAACTTGTCGACGACCATCCTGAAGGCGTCGAGGGAGTTCTGGGTATGAGGCGCGGCAGGTCCTGTGTAACTGTCGACAATGCCGATCCTGATGGCCTTCTGGGCGCTGGCCGGTGAGGCAACGAGTGACAGCACAAGCCCGATAATGCACAAGGTTAATGACGTTCTTTTCATGGCCTACTCCTCCCTTTTCTTAAGATGCCCGCCCGCAAGGAGCGGGCGTGAGCTAATGCATCAATGCTATTCAACCAGCCAACAGCGCAGCAGGTCGCTCGACTCTACCACCTCCCCGAAGAACGTGTCGATGGTCTTCAGCGACCATTCTTTGGCTTCTGGAGTAGTCCCCTCTGTCATGTCTCTGGGAACAACAATCGCATAATCGCGCATGAAACCGTCCCTTATGGTCGACTCCACACAGACGTTTGTCGCCACCCCGGTCACCACCAGAGTCTTGATCTGGTTTGCCCTCAAGTACCGATCCAGATATGTGGAGACAAAACCTGAATACCTGTACTTGGGTATAACGATTTCGTTCTCCAGCGGAACCACCTGGTAGAATTCGGAGAACCGGGGATCATATTGCCTTTCAAGGCCAGCCCGGCTGTACTGCTCCACCAGCGCAGGCGAACGGAGCTCTGGCACTTGGGTCATCTTGATATGCACGATGAATTTAAGGATCTTTCGCGCACGGTTGAGAAATCCGTTGAGGGTTGCCGCCAATTGGTTCGGGGCCTCTATGTCGAAGCCCAGCTTATCGAGGACACCCCCGGCACAGCAGAAGTCTCTCTGCATGTCAACGATCACGAGTGCCGTGTGCTGAGGATTGACCTTACCCTTGAGGCTTTCTATCTCCATAAAACGTTACCTCCTCTGCCGTCTTTTCCGAATCCCCACTGCGTCTTTACTCCAGTGCCTTAACGTAAAGCCGCCTCACGATCCCGGCCAAGGCTCTTACGAAGCAGTACCAGTGAAAATAGAGTCTCTTTCCGACGCTCCTGTACGCATGACTGGGGAACGCAATACGTTGGAGTCTTTCGCCAAATAGGCATAATTACCATCAGCTGCAATATCAAGGCGCTTTTTAGACCCGTCGGCCTATCTCCTGAAAACATTATATTACAGTTACGGCGCATCTTAACCTAAAATTTCCTGGTCTTTTCTTCTGTTACTGACGGTGGGCAACAGAGTTCGATAGTGCAAGCTGAAAGCCCTATTTTCAACCCTGCAGCCTACATTTTTGAAGTATCGGCGCGACGGGAACAAAAGATGGACGCTTGCCGAACCGTGAAAGTCTTGCAATGATACCCTGCGGAGCCTCGAGCCGTATCTCTTCGACTACGAGGAAACATCGTACACATGCTGCAACCGGCGTCTACCTGCGATGACGCCAGGCCGTAGGATGAACGATGTCGCACTCGGGCTTGCTTTCTCTTGGCTACGTTAACTACGTCGCCTAATCTGGTGGTGCAACAATACAAGCGATAATGGTGAACCTTCGTGGCGCCTGACGGATGTTGCATTAGTAGGAGGTGAACGAAAGGACGCACAACTTTCTGAAACATTTGCATCGTGCCTATTCCTGGTTCGTACAATAGTGGAAACAGCAATGCTGACCTCTTGGCTAAAAAATATAAACTGTGGTGTGTTCGGGTCACAGGTCTGATCTCCAGCGCACGTACCACCTTAACCACGATGCCAAAACCATCTTTAGTTTTTTGTTGACTTCAAATACTTCATGTGAAAGACTCGGTACAGGCCTGTACGGGCCGACAGGACTACCGGGGCGATTCCTGCGTATGATACAAGGGCCGGCGCAGCTGATCGTAGTGCGTAAGAATAAGGGGGGAGATCGATATGAGTAATGGTGTTGTGAAAATGAGGAATCAACGGAAACTCGTGGTGGAGGAGATACCGTGGCAGGACGCTATCGATGCGGCCTACAACGGCATCATCGCGATAGACACATTGGGGAGAATCGTCATTTTTAACGGGGCGGCAAAAAGGATCCTCGGTTTGGGCGACCGGTGTGTTTTGAATAGACACATGAGAGAGATAGTACCTGAGTTGTGGCCCGACTTACGTGAAGCGCTGGATGAGGGGCTGCCACAGATCGGGAAACGGCTCAACGTTGGCAGCTTGAGTCTCATAGCGAACAGAACACCTATAGTGCTGGAAAATAGGCTTGTCGGACTGGTGAGTGTTTTTCAAGACACCTCCGAACTCGAAAAAGTCGCAACTCAACTCTCTTCAGTCAAGCAGCTAGTAAGCCAGCTGGATGCCATTATAGAATCGTCCTACGATGGATTGTATATCACAGACGGTCAGGGCGATACGCTGAGGGTAAATCGCTCGTTTGAAAAAATAACAGGAATAATAGCGTCTGATCTGATTGGACGAAATTTGATAGACCTCGAACGGGAGGGATATATCTCGGAATCGGCGACGCTCCACGTGCTTCAAACGGGTAAGGCAGTGACACTTCGCTCTCGAACCAAGACTGGCAGGGACCTTTTATGTACCGGCAATCCCATTTTTGAGGATACAGGTAAAATCAGCATGGTGGTAACAAATGTGAGAGATATGACCGACCTGAGCCAGCTGAGCCGGCAGTTAATAAAATCGAAGCGGATAACCGAGGAGTACGAACTGAAGCTGGAGAAGATCAAGATACAGCAACAGGATGGCTCAGGGATTGTGGCTCGTTCCAAAGAGATGATCGACGTGGTGGATCTTGCCCTGAGGGTGGCTGCGGTTGACACACCCGTGCTTCTTCAAGGGGAGACAGGGGTGGGGAAGGAGGTGGTAGCACGCCTCATTCACGGTAGATCGGGAAGATCCGACAAAGGTATTTTTATGAAAATCAATTGCGGTACTATACCGGAAAACCTGCTGGAGTCCGAATTATTCGGATATGAAGGAGGGGCCTTCACGGGGGCGAGCCAGAGCGGCAAAAAAGGGCTCTTCGAGCTGGCAGAGAACGGGACTCTCTTTCTCGATGAAATAGAAGCACTCTCACTCAACCTGCAGGCCAAGCTCTTGAGCGTTCTGCAAGACCTTGAGATCATGCGAGTCGGAGGCGTTAAGTCGAAGAAAATCAACACCAGGATCATTGCAGCCTCCAACCGGGATCTGTATGAGATGGTGAAGGATAAGACGTTCAGGGAAGATCTTTTTTTCAGACTTAATGTGGTTCCCATTTACGTACCTGCCCTGAGAAAAAGGAAGGATGACATCTTGCCCCTGGTCAACCACTATCTCGAAAAGTACAATACGAAGTATAAGACAACGAAGCGACTTTCCCGGTCCGTAATTGATTGCCTGATCGAGTATCCCTGGTTCGGAAATGTGAGGGAACTGAGCAATGTGATCGAGCGGCTTGTGGTAACATCGAGGGCAAATGACCTGGTCCTGGATGATCTGCCCCCGGAAATGCAGACATTTAGAGGAAACGTACCCGATCTGGATATATCGAGGATAAAATCGCTGAAGCAGGCTGTGGGGCAGTTCGAGTACCATCTGATTCAAGAAGCAGTAAGGCTGTGCGGGAATGCAAAAAAGGCAGCAACATTTCTAAAAATCGATCCTGCTACGGTCACCAGGAAAGTACAGCGATATGATTTATTGCAGAAATGCAAGTAATTGCATTTCTGCAATAAGGATCGCTCAATAGAGCGAATTCAAGGGTACCCATCGTTTTGTTATCTCGAATCGCCCTTACTCAGATGCATTTTTGCAATTATGCTATTCAGCGCTCATTTTCGGTAGGACCTGACTAATTATCTGTTTTTGCAGAAGAATCAGGCGAATTTGCATCGCCTCTTGAGGCTATTCCGAGCGATAAATGTTTGGCACGTCAGTTGCTCTTACTGATTGAAGAGGGGATCCAGTAGCAGACGCGGTTCCTAATAATGCGAACCTTCCGGTTCGATCACTCAGGGGGCAGACATGAAGAACGAGAAAGATTGGCATGAATCAATATCTCAACCAATTTATGACGTTGTGCTTGAAGAAGATATCTTGGTGCCCATGCGAGATGGGGTACGGCTGTCAGTTGACGTGTACCACCCCAATACACAGGGTAAATTCCCGGCTCTCGTCTCCTGGTCGTGGTATGGAAAAGACTCGGAAAAGCTCGAAACGAACCCTGTTTTCCAGCCATCGGACTATATCAGGGGGACCGGGGGCCATGAATGCGGAGAACAATGGTATTTTGTGCCGAGGGGCTACGTCCAGGTGATACCGGACGCGAGGGGGGTTGGCAAATCGGAAGGGGACTTCTCGATTGACTTCTCAAAGGATGGGTACGACCTTATCGAATGGATTGCCCAGCAGCCCTGGTGCAACGGTAACGTGGGCATGATCGGCATGTCGTCTTTTGCAATGTCGCAGTATTCAATCGCAGCGGAGCAGCCGCCCCACTTGAAGGCGATCTTTCCTTTCGAAGGGGTGACCGACTATTATCGCCATTTTTACTACCACGGCGGCATCTTCTGCTACCTCTTTCCGTTGCACCTCTGGGGGCTCATGCCGGTCGCAAGCAAGCCCAAAGCGGCCAGCTTCAAGGAGTTCGGAGAGCAGCAGCTGAAAGAGAAGATCGCGGAGTTACAGAAAAACCCTGACATACGGTGTACCCCTTATCTCTATCTGATCAGCGTCTGCCCGCAGATGAACCCCACCCAATTTGATCTGATGATGCATCCGTATGACGGGCCGTTTTACCATCGGGTATCGCCGTGTTATCGCTATCAGGACATAAAGATACCCAGCTTCCTCGGCTGCCGTTGGAACGGATGGGTGCTCCATATGCCCGGAGATTTTGAAGCCTATGAAAAGATGGCGACCCCGAAGGAACAGAAAAGAATGCTGGTCGTGCCTTCCGATAATTATGGGGGGATGGACCGTCCGCATCACGAAGTCCAGGATGTTTGCCTCCGGTGGTATGATCACTGGCTGAAAGAAGTGGATACGGGCATGATGAACGAACCACCGATACTGATATTTCTTCAGGGGGTGAACAAGTGGCGGTACGAGAAGGAGTGGCCGCTCGCGGCCACACAATGGACCAAATACTACCTTAGAGAAAACGGGAAGTTGTCGCCCAGACAGCCTGACACTAAAGAACAGCCGCAGGTTTTCACCAGTGACCCGTGGGCGAACCCGACGGAGGGTTTTCGCCGAGCAGACCCGCTAGCCAAGGCGGACCCTGTCCCCAAGGCTGTCTATGAGACCGAGCCTTTCACCGAAAATGTGGAGATAACCGGACCGATCGCACTCTACTGGCATGCCGCCATTGAAAGCCAGGGCATTGAGGCGAGAACCTGGAAAGCCAAAGAAATTGACATTCTGGAGCCGCTGAGCAATGATACGGACTGGTACCTGAAAGTTAAGGATATCGACGTGGATGGGGCTGAGCGATGCGTCGCCGAGGGGTGGCTCAAGGCTTCGCACTACGAATTGGACGAGACTAAGTCCAAGCCTTTCGAGCCTTATCACCCGCATACGAAAAGCCTCCCCATCGAGCCGAACAAAGTGATTCTCTACTCTGCCGACCTGAGGATGACCTCGAATGTGTTTCTTATGGGTCACCGGATACGGCTGGAAATTGCCGGCCAGGATCAGGTCCAGGCCCTCTGGTATCACCTGCCCCATATGGCAAAGGTGAAGCACACGGTATACAGCACGAAAGGTCAGCCGTCGTATTTACTCCTGCCTGTCATACCGAAGAATTACAAGGGTGCAGGTGAACCGGACTTTCCTCCAGCCGGGCCCTTCCGCATACCTAAGCCGAAGAGGGCCGAGTGAGCGGCGCTGCGCCGCTGAAACACAGCACGTTGTAAGAGAGTCGCGGACATGGAGAACAGATCATACGCTCCGGATAAATTATACGCCTTCTTTTCTCCGAATAAGATCATCATCGGGGCGGGCGCTGCGAAAGGCGTCGGCGCACAGGTGCGGGGGCTGAACTGCACGAAGGCGCTCATCGTCACAGAACCCGGCATTATCAGAACAGGATTGCTGGAAAGCATCCGGGAGTCATTGCTGTCCGAAAAGATCGAGGTAGGCATCTTTGACAGGGTCGAGCTCGAACCTCCCGCAAGGGTAATGGATGAGTGCGGGGAGCGTGCTCGCGAGGGCGGTTTTGACATTATTGTCGGATTAGGTGGAGGCAGCTCGCTCGACACGGCGAAAGGTGCCTCTATCGTGGCGACCAACAAAGGAAAGGTGCTGGATTACGCGGGAATGGACAGGGTCCCGGCAAGAGGACTTCCCAAGATTTTCTTGCCCACCACGACGAGTGGGAGTGAGGTGACCAGGGTTTTTGCCCCGACCGATGAAACGGACGGGACAAAAAAAGTGATATACAGTACGTTTAACCTGGCTGATGTTGCGATCGTCGATCCTCTTCTCACGGTGTCTTTACCGCCCGACGTCACTGCCGATACGGGGATCGATGCTTTGGCAGCAGCGATTGAGACTTATGTCTGCGTGAATGAGAGCCCCTTCTCTGATCTCCTGGCCCTGGAGGCAATAAGGCTGGTCAGCCGGAGTTTACCGGTTGCCTTTGCCAAAGGCAACCACGTGGGGGC
>JADGQN010000478.1 GCA_017881765.1 Syntrophobacterales bacterium
CGCGAAGTACCGACACAGTCGGCACGATTGTCGTTATCACCAGAAAAATTGCTCAGAAGCAGTGGTGCGAGAGCCGGGTGGGATCGTTGACGTGCAGGACAAACAGTCTTTGCATTCTCGCGTATTTACCTAATGGTGAAATCCTTAACGTGCTACACCCCCGCGAAAGTGAAAAGGTCATAGGCGATCACGAAGAGGACCCCTCCAAACACCAGGATCACCAATATGTCATCCTTCATGTACCTCACCTCCTTGTCTTTTATCGGCACAACGGAGGATGAGGATAAGGATAAGATCGGTGCGGAGACCGTGCGGCGAACGATACTACGATGGAGGGCACGGCGAGAACGTTTCTGCCGCGCGGGGGCAGTTACATCCGCTGCAATTCAATGTTGTACTTGCCGGTATCCATATACAGGCTATCGCCGTCCAGGACAAAGATCGCATTGATCACGTAGTTGTCGTGATTGATGATAAGCGTCCGGCCCACAATCCGGTAACGCGCGCTCTCGCTGTCCGTTACCGTCCTTCCATCCCAATAGGTGGTGGTCGTCGTTAATGTTCCATCCGGATTAAACCGTCCCACCTCCGACTGTATAGGCTCCGAAGGCGTTGGGGTGACGCTCACCACCTGCCACGTAGTATTGGCCAGCGGCCAGGTCTCTTGCTCCGCCTGACGTGTCTGCATTTCCTGCTTATCAGCCTCGTTGCCTGTGGTGTAACCAACGCCTGCCTCGGTGATGGTACCCACCGTACCAATTACCTGACCGAGGAGGGCGCCCCTGGTCGTACTGCCAATGCTCCCGGTTTCGGCGTTACTCACACCGGTGCCGCCCTTGGTGCTGGCACAGCCACCGCTCATAACGAACGTCAAACAGATTGCCATGGGTAGAAAAACCTTTGTAATCCGCTTTCCCTTCATAAGCCCTCCTCTCTGGTATAAGCGCTTGCTAAGACTTCGCCCGCTTTCCGCTTCAATGCCGTTTAGGCCGATCCGTCGTCGTCGATCACGTAACCTACGCTTTGCCCCTTGGCCATAGCCCTGGCGCCCTGGTTGGCCTCTGCCGTTCCATACTTGCGAGGCCACATCTACACCCGTGAAAAAAACCTAAGAGTGATTTAGGACACTGTCTAGGGGCCTTAGCCCTGCACCAACCGCTAGGCCGCTCAAGTCACGCCCATTTGCTTTACAGAGCTCGGCGTGTCTCATGCAGCGATTTGCGACGCTCGAGCGTCTCGTGGTTGTGCTATCTAATGGTGATAGGCAGGAAACGAGGCAAGTTAAGCTAGTTAGGAACATACAAGGCATTCCTTCCCGGCGTTCTTCTTTAGTGGGAAGAGAGGATGATACCGTGAGCGTTGTTCCAGAAATATTTTTCAAAGGTGGACATGGGACCCAAAAAGTGGCAATAATCATCAGGTGAATACCATCGGGGAAAGGATACTTGGCATCCTGTCTGATACGCATGGCTTGTTGCGAGAAGCGGTGCTGGAAAAGCTGCGGCCTTGCGAATTGATCATACATGCCGGAGATATCGGAGATCAGACCGTCATCAACCAATTGCGGAGCATGGGCAATGTTATCGCTGTCAGGGGGAATGTTGACCGGGGACCCTGGTCAGCCGATTTGAAGGAATGGGAATATTTAGATTTTCACGGGAAGACCATTTTCATCATTCACGACCTCAGCCACCTGGAGATAGATCTCAAAGCAGCGAAGGTTGATGTGGTAATCTATGGTCATTCCCACATAGCGTCGAAGGAGTTTAGAAACGGTGTGTTGTATCTAAACCCGGGAAGTGCCGGTCCGAGGAGATTTACTTTGCCTACGAGCATCGCTCATCTGCGGCTGGTGGAGCAGCATCTCATTCCTGAAATCATAACCATTGAAGAAAACTGACGAAGTGACCCACGCCATGGTTCCCTTATTTGCTTGCCAGTCTCAGCTATCGATCGGCTTAGTCCGTCGTGTTCGTTGCCGGCTAATTGTACGTAAAGAAGAACGTATCGTGATGTGTCGAAAATGTCGAAATTGAGATTTAAGTACACTACGGAGTCCCGTTTAGCGCGTGCTTCCGGCTTCCATGGTGTTTAGGCCTTGAGGAAAACGCTTGACAAATATAGATGACTTTTATACTCTGGTGGGCATTAGTTTCAGTTAACTGAAGAATGTTTTGAGCCCAGGGATAACCGGATATTTGACCCTGAATCTAAGAATGACCGAATGATCGTGTAAATCAAGAAGGGGAGTGATATCAGCGGAAACAGATGAATATTTTTGAATGGTGCGGCGGGCTCACAAGTATCAAACGAAAAAGGGGGAAAGTCATGAGAAAAAAGGTCAGCTTGTTGTTCCTGGTTATGCTATTCGTTGTTGGTTTCTTGTTCTGTTTGGCCCATACGCAGGTCGGAGCACAATCGACGGCTGGAATGAAGAGCCTCAAAGTCGGCGTCATCAGTCCGCAGAGCGGTCCCGTTACTTTTTACGGCGTAAGCATGCTGCGGGGGGCGGAGCTTGCGGTTAAGAATGTCAATGAGAAAGGAACCACGGGAAACGGACCTGGTATCCTGGTCGGAAAGCAGCGCTACAAACTGGAGATCGTGAGTTACGACGATTCCGCGGACCCGGCCAAAAGCGTCCCCGGTATGCGGAAGCTCGCTGAAATGTATAAGGTCCCCGTGATATTGGGCCCGTTCGGCACGCCTCAGGTCTGGGCCTGCCAGGAGATCAATGTACCGCTCAAGATCCTCTTCAACGGGCTGTCAGCCTCCGACCAGTCGCGCAAAAAGGGCAATCCTCTTTACATTCAGGAGCGCGTGCCTGCTCTCTATTACGGCGACCCGATGGCCCAGGCATGTATCGACAAAGGATACAAAAAGGCCGCGGTGCTCACCGACATCAATGAGGCCTATCAGTCCTGGGGCAAGAGGTTCCAACAGAAGTTTGAGAGCTTGGGCGGGCAGGTCGTGTCATTCGAAAGTATAGACATCAAGAATACGACTGATTACCATTCGATCATGACGAGCATGAAGACGAAGAACCCCGATATCATCTTCATTTCAGCTTATGAAGAACCGACTGCGCTTGCCACCAACCATGCTCTCGACGTGGGCTATAAGGGTAAGTTTCTGTACACCTCGGAATGGGGCAGCAAAGCGGAAAAGATCGTCGGTCTCGACAGGGTCGAAGGCTCCATGGTTCAGGCCATGACGCACACGTTCTACAGAAAGTACCCCAACCAGGACAAGAAAGGCATTTTCACTGCCTTCTGGAAGAGGTATCAGGAAACGTACAAGGAGGATTATGCGCAGCCGGGGGTTTCGGTGTATGATCCGGCCTTGATGTTCTTCAGAGCCATGGAGATCAGCAACAGCGTGACCGACGCGTATGCCATCCGCGCAGCCTGTGCCAAAGCGCTTCAGGAAGGCAAGCTGCCGCTCATCTTTCCGAATAACGACGTCTTGAAGAACGGGCTGATGGTGGGCGCGCCCGAGCTGCTCCTGGAGATCAAGGGA
>JADGQN010000479.1 GCA_017881765.1 Syntrophobacterales bacterium
GCGGTGGCGGCGGTGGCGGCGCAATCGCGACACCCGCTCACCACTAGTCTTAATCAACCAACGTATAGCATCGAGAGCCGGGATGTAGTAAAATACATCACCGGCTTTCTTTCTTCTTCTTTGTCCCGGCGGATGTATAGATGACGAAAAACATTATAGTCCTGGTGTTGGCGCTTGTCCTTATGGCGACAGTATCTGCTTCCGCACAAATAGGGCCGGAAGCAGATAGAATCTTGAATGTCGCGGAAGCATTCTTTAAAGCTATGAAACAGAAAGACTATGCCGCTATCTGGAAACCGCTCTCGGCAAAGTCCAAGGCGGCCATCGTTGGGGATGTCACCAAACGCTCTGCAAATACTTATGCGAAGGGACAGATTGAAACCGACTTTTCCATCGGCGGTCTCATCGCAAAATCTTATTGGGACGAGTACCTCTTTTACTTTGACCCGGATACAGTGCTCGAACAGAGCACCTGGGAGATGGGACCTATCAGCAAGCAGCAAGCAGAGATAATTCTTCAATACAAAAAAGCAGAACAGCCGGCTCGGCTTAAGATGTTCAAAGAGGAGAATCAGTGGAAAGTAGGCCTCATCGAGACCTTCGGGACCGAGAGGCGCGACAAGCCACGGTGGTAGCACCAATCTTGGATTCAAAAATAGACCGAGGCGGCAAGGAGGAAGCGACGCAGGCGTACAACCGGTACGTCGAGGAGGCTGACGATGCAGCCAACGAAGGTATATGAATGAAGGCAAATTGGTGTAGAACATGAAGAAGGTGATCTCCTTTGACCTTGACGGGACCCTCGTCCACGGGCAATTCGGCGATATGGTGTGGCACCACGGTATCCCGGAGAACTACTCCAAAAAGCATGGCATACCTTTCGAAGAAGCACAAAGGCTCATAATCGAGGAATATGCGTCAATAGGCGATGCAAACTTGCTCTGGTACGACGTCGAGTACTGGCTCTCGAAATTCGGTTTACCCATATCTTCGCATGAATTGCTCGATACCTATGTTAATCACATAGAAGTAATCCCTCACGCGCTCGATGTCATACGCGTTCTGCAGGAGCGCTACAGGCTTGTAATAGCCTCGAATGCCGGCCGGATTTTCGTAGAGAAAGAAATCACGCATGCCGGCCTCACCGACTACTTCGAGCACGTTGTCTCTGCAACCTCCGACCTCGGTATGGTCAAGAAAGAAGAAAGATTCTATCGCATGCTCGCCGCCAATCTCGGCATTTCAATCGGCGACCTCGTTCACGTGGGCGATCATAGAGTGTTCGATTACGAAGTTCCCCTCTCCCTCGGCATCGAATGCTACCATTTCAATCCGGCTGCAGAAAGCAACGGCAGTGTCATTAACGACCTGCGGGAGTTACTGGGAAGATTATGAGTTATGTGTTAAGTGTTGCGTGCAACGGACAGGTAACAAATTGATCGATAATACCGATTTAAATTCACGTGGAGATCGAGGCGGCAGTGAGGAGCCGACGCAGGCGTACTGGGAGGTACGTCGAGGAGTGCGACGCAGCGACAACGAAGATATGCGCGTGAAGGTAAATCGGTATTGGGTATGAGACATGAAAACGTGCTTTAAGTGCGGCACAACCATTGACTTAGAGAAAGTGTCAAGAAGGGATGAATGCGCAAGATGCGGGACCGACCTTCGTGTGTGCCTGAACTGCTCCTTCTACGCCGAGTCGAAGGCTAATGCCTGCATAGAGCCCCAGGCTGAGCCTGTCAAGGAAAAGGACAGGGCAAACTATTGCGATTTCTTCCGTTTCAAAGAAACGCAGCAGAAGAAGTCCGGGAAGGCAGAAGCCAAACAGGCCTGGGATGAGCTCTTCAAGAAGCACTAGCTCTCTTGGTCTTCTTTGGCTCTCGTATAGATGATTTTGTAACGCTCTCTGTCAACGTCGAAGCAGGCTGTGCAGCCGTTTTCCTCGCAACCCGCACCCTTCAATTCCTCCTCCGTCGGCAGGGGCTCAAGGAGCACGTCAAACCCTATCTCTTCGTAAAGTTCGACTGCCTCCTGGAGTCTCGGCTCCATCGCAACAAACCTTCTTTCCCATCCATCCGCTAGGAGTTCTTCCTCTCTCTTCGTCATAGCCCAACATTATACACAATTCCACGCATCATAAAAAGACCACAGGTCCGCTCCCTGCGGGAGCTTAAGGACCGGGCTAATAGCCCTTGAGGACCGGAAACTTCGTTTCCTTGAGGAGCGTCGCCTCCAGCGACTTGAGGTAACAATCCTGTGCCTTCTTGCCTCAAGCGATAGCGCAGCATCCTGTGGGGGAAGCGGTCCTTGAGCAGGCTCTGCCGGCGGCCCTCGAATCACGCTAACCCACCTTCCGCACTTAGGGTGAGCTTTTTGGAAAAACGGGCAACCTTTTTCCGAAAAGCCGAATAACATCACAGCCCGTTTTCTGAAAACCGAATGTAGTGGAGACCAGCCTCTTGTCAGGGGCCTTGCTCTGGTGGATACTATGGGTCATGTACCTCCGCCGCAACAAAAAGATAAAGGGTGGCGAAGCATACGAATACTGGTCTCTGGTCGAGTCAGTGAGATCGGCCAGGGGACCACGACAGAGAACGGTAGCGACCATCGGAAAGCTACCCGGGCTTGATAAGGAAGAGCGCCTTGGGTGGGAAGAAATCGGGCGCATTCTCACCGGCAAACCACGACCGAAACCTGAGCTTTTTGAAAAGGAAGAGGAACCTCCATCATGGGCGACGATCGATGTCAGCCGGGTCAGCGTCGAACGGTTACGCCACTTCGGTGACGTCTATCTCGGCCTTCTGCTGTGGAGCAAGCTCGGTTTTGCTGACTTCTGCAAAGAGCATATGCCGGAAGGCAAAGAAGAGATACCCTGGTCGGTCATGGCCTCAATCCTTGTCCTTGCACGGCTCTGCGCGCCGTCATCTGAGCTGCAGATTGCTGAAGCCTGGTACGACAAGACGGCACTTGATGATCTCCTCGGTGTCCCTGGCGATAAGATCAATGACGACCGGCTCTACCGTGCCCTGGATGCCCTGCTCCCCCATAAGGATGACTTGTGCAGGCATCTTCAGAAACGGTACGGTGAGCTGTTTGGTTCAACCTTCGACTTCCTCTTCTATGACATCACCTCCACGTATTTTGAAGGCAGCGCCACGGGCAACCCCCAAGCAACGAGGGGCTATAGCCGCGACAGCCGTCCCGATTGCCCTCAAGTCTGTATCGGTCTTGTGGCAACGAAGGAAGGACTGCCCATCGCCTTTGAGATCTTCGACGGCAATCGTCCCGATGTCACCACGACCCGGGAGATGGTCGGGGTCATGGAGTCGAAGTATGGTAAGGCTCAGCGGATCTGGGTCATGGACCGCGGCATGGTCAGTGAAGACAACCTGGAGTTCATGCGCATAACCCAAGCGCGCTATCTCGTCGGCACCCCTCGATCATTCTTGAAGAAGTTCGAACAACAACTTCTTGATAAAGGCTGGGAAGAAGTCC
>JADGQN010000480.1 GCA_017881765.1 Syntrophobacterales bacterium
GATGAGCGATATCATCAGTTCCGCCGTGCCGTTCATCTTCCTGCAGGTATTGGCCATAGGCATCTGCATGATGTTCCCTTCAATAGTAATGTGGCTGCCCGGGCATTAGATGAGGCCTTCGATGCGTGAAAAAACAGGGATCGAGAAGAGGAGATTTCTTTATGGGCCCAACGGAAGACTTTCCTGAGACCAGAAAGCACGTCGTGCTGACCGTTAACGGAGAAGGGGTCGAGGCTGACGTCAGTCATCGTACGACGCTCGCTGAATTCCTACGGGAAGAATTGGATCTGACCGGGACGAAGGTGGGCTGCAACCGGGGCGAGTGCGGAAGCTGTACGGTCATCATTGATGGGATGGCTGTCTATTCATGCACGATGCTGGCGGTCGAGGCTCACGGCAAAGAGGTGCTCACGATCGAGGGGCTGGCAGACCAGGGCAAGCTCCATCCGTTACAGGAGGCCTTCGTTGAGCATGATGCTCTCCAGTGCGGGTACTGCACCCCGGGCATGATACTCTCCGTCAAGGCGCTTCTGGACAAGAATCCCCATCCCACGGAACTTGACGTTCGCACCGCTATCGACGGTAACCTCTGTCGCTGCGGCTCTATTCCCAACATCATAGAAGCTGCTCTGGATGCTTCCCGAAAGATGGCTCAAGGAAAAGGAGCTGAATAATGGCTGAGAGCAAACTCCTGGTAAAGGGTTCTGTGCCTCCTCCCCTGGATAGGGAATTAACCGTGGTAGGTAAACCGCTGAATCGCAGAGATGCCGGTGAGAAGGTGACCGGACAGGCGAAATATTCGGGAGACATCAAGCTGCCGGGCATGCTCTACGGCAAGACCCTTCACTGCCCGCATCCCCGCGCCAGGATTGTAAAGATCGATACGAGCAAGGCAGAAGCGCTCGCCGGCGTTATGGCGGTCCTGACCAAGGAAAATACGAAGGGCTGGAGGACTTCCTGGTACGAGGTGCCGGAGATCGCCTTTCCCGAGACCATCACCCACGAAGGCACGGAGGTGGCGGCGGTTGCTGCCGTCGATGTCACCATTGCCCGGAGGGCGCTTGAGCTCATAGACGTGGAATACGAGGTGCTCACCCCCATGCTCGATGCGGAAGAGGCATTGAAGAGTCCGCCTCCTCCATTAGTGGCCGACGAGGAATACCCGGGGAGAGAGATGTTTGACAGAAAGCCGTTTGTGATTCAGCGGGGTGACCTGAAGAAAGGCTTTGAAGAAGCTGATGTGATCGTTGAAGATACCTATACCACGCAGGTCTCGCATCACGGAACGATACAGACACGCGCCTGCATAGCCAGCTGGGATGGCCACGATCTTACGGTGTGGGACGCCATCCAGGGCGTCTGGAATTCAAAGCTGGCCCTGGCCAAGTCGTTGGGTCTCGACCCTGATAACGTCAGGATCATAGTCAGATACCTGGGGGGTGGATTCGGTTCAAAAGCCTGGTCGCAGAGGATCACGTACTATGCGGCGAAACTTTCCATGATAACGGGAAGACCGGTAAAAATGGAACGCACGCGCGGGGAGGAGTTCATAAACCATTCACGCCGATACGACACGAAAATGTACCTCAAAATGGGGGCTAAGAAGGATGGTACGCTGACCGCCATTCTACAGAAAGCGATCGTAGACATAGGGGCGGCAGCCACGGAAGAAAACTATTACTGCAGACAGATCATCTGGCATACGGCAAACCTCCACGCGTGTCCCAATCTCTATCTTGAACAGATAGGCGTCAATACGAACCGGCAGACTACGGGGCCCACCCGCTCGCCCATGAACATGCAGGCCATCTTCGCGCTGGAATCACACATGGACAGAATGGCGATGGAACTGGACATCGACCCCCTCGACTTCAGGATGAAGAACTACGCCACGTACCAGTCCGTGGGCACGGCTGAAGCCCACTTGACGGGTGACGGGACGACCACCTTTGCCGCAAAGATTCCATACTCGAGCAAAATCCTCGACCAGTGCATGACGCTGGCTGCGGATGCTATCGATTGGAAGAAGAGAAAGAAGTCATTCTCGACCGACCCCGGCCCCGTGAAACGCGGCATGGGCATGGCCTCATACCTGGTGCTCCAGGGGGTAGGTCTCTACCCCTATGTGGCCGAAGCGAAAGTTGCAATCAAGAATGACGGCACGATCAATCTCTTCGTGGGCGTTGTAGACATCGGCGGCGGACAGCAGACCATACTCGGCATGATAGCGGCCGAGGAACTGGGCGTGACGTCCGACGACGTAACGGTGATGATCGGGGATACGCAGGATACGCTCTATGGCCCTTCCTGCCACGCCTCGCGCTGCACGCCTGAAATGGGGCCGGCCGTTTTACAGGCCGCTGCAGAGGCACGGCAGAAGCTGTTCGAACATGCAGCCCCCCTGTTGGGTGCCGACGCCGGAGCGCTCCGGTCGAAGAATGGGATGATCTATGTGAAGTCTGACCCGTCCCGATCGGTTTCTTTCAAGAAGGCGTGCCAGGGAATAGCTCCGGATCAGTCCATACTCGGCGTGGGCAGCAGGGCACCCAATCCCGCGGAACCGATGATGGCCACCTTCGGCGCCCAGACGGTGGAGCTCGAGGTGGACACGGAGATAGGTCGGGTAACTATCCTGAAATTTGTAGCCGCGCAGGACTTCGGTAAACCGATAAACCCGAAGCTTTGCATCTCTCAGGTCTATGGCGGCATAGAGTTCGGGGTAGGCTTTGCGCTGACCGAAGAAGGTCTCTACGACCCGAAGACAGGGAAGCTCTTAACCGGGAATCTATCTGAATACAGGATGCCGACGTCCCTTGATTTTCCGCCTGTCGAGGTATATCTCCCTGAATGCGAAGACCCCTATTTCGCCTATTCGGCCAAAGGGGCGGGCGAAAACACGAATGCACCCACGCCGGCCGCCATAAGGAATGCCCTGTACAACGCGACAGGCGTCTGGTTCAATAACCTCCCCATAACCCCTGATAAGATCATCAGGGCAATGCAAGCGAAAGCGAAAGGGGTGAGATAGATGCTGCTTGAACTGCCGATTTTCGAGCATATAGATGCGACGGACGTGAGTGAAGCAGCCGCGTATCTCGATCTGTACGGCGAGAGGGCTAAGGTGATAGCCGGCGCAACAGACCTGCTCAGCCTGATGAAAGACCGGATTGTAGGTCCTGGGCTCAAAGTTCCAGAGGTGCTCGTCAACATCAAAACGATCCCCGGCATGACCGGTATCACCTTCGATAAAGAGGCAGGACTGAGGATAGGCGCGGCGGTCACGCTGAATCAACTGGCAACATCTGACCTGATCCGCCGGAGATTCTCTATGCTCTCACAGGCGGCCCTCCAGGTGGGCACGACGCAGCTCAGGAACGTGGGCACGGTGGGAGGTAACGTCTGCCAGAGGCCGCGATGCTCATACTTCAGGCACCCGCACTTCGTCTGCTTCAAAAAGGGCGGTACCAGGTGTTACGCCGCGACCG
>JADGQN010000006.1 GCA_017881765.1 Syntrophobacterales bacterium
CCTTCATTGGCCGCCGCCAGTTCTCCCGTCCGCTCGACGACACGCTGCTCGAACTCCTCTTTGAGCGATACTATTTCTCGCATCGCCTGGTCGAGCGCGGGGGTTTCGATCGTTTCCCACACCTTCTGTCGCATCGCGCCCGTAACCCGGTGTGTACGGAACGTTTCGAAGACATCAAGGGCTTCGCTCGTCGCCAGCGGGTAGGTGCACGATACTAGCATAGGTTGCCTGACTGTTAACTCGTCGAGCGCTCTTTCGTACGCCAGGAAACCGCTCCGGTCTTTCTGGCGAAGCCAGCCCGGGTTTCCGCTAAACCTCATGCCCGGATAGCCTCTGGCTAACGCTTGATCGAGTTTATCGCGGATACCCTGCATGACTCTGGCAAGATCGAAGAGACCTCCTTGGAGAAACCACTCCACGTGCGGAATCGTTTCTATGCTTTGTTCCGCCAGGTAGCGATCGAGGTCAGGGAGAGCTTGTCTCAACGCACCCCTGGCTTCCTCAACGGTCAGGGGCTCTGAGATCAACCAGAGACAGTACTCTTTGTTCTCCAATCCAGTTTGAAAATAGGGAACCAGGCTATCGAGCAGGTCCTGTTTGGTCTGGTAGAAGTGACAGAAATGCATGCCCCAAGGCACGTTGCCGACAGCGCTGATGCCTGAGATCCTTACCTCTGTTACCATCGCGGCACCTCCCCATCTTGCGGTCAGGATGGTCGTTTAATGTGACCCACAGCCTTGCCGGGTGCCAAGCGCAGGTCGTCTTCCAGAGCGCATTGCGAGCGTCGTCCTTTCTTTCCAACAGAATTGTGAGATGTGCTGACGATCTGCCGATATATCCTTTCGACCTGAATCATCTGTCGTGTGATGAAGAGACCGGACACGGTTCATGATCCCCCGAACCAGAATGCGGTGTATGCCGGATACGAGTGGACTGTGGGCTAACAAATGCCCTTTAGTCCTGTACTAACGTTAATACATGTTTTGGGCTTTATCAATGAAGCGCCTCACAACTTTCCGGGGGGTCGGGTTCATACGTGAATGGTGCCATCTCGCTCACTTCCTCACGGAAGAAGGAGGAGAGTTCCTACTCACGCTTGCATGCGAACAAGGATCTTGTACTCTTTTATCTTTGTCAGGAGCGTCTTGTAATCTATCCCCAGTAGCAATGCTGCCTTGGTTCTGTTCCCGTTGGTCGTTGTCAGAGCCAAATGGATGGCTTTTCTTTCCGCATCTTCGGTGACCTTGCCGACGATTTCTTTGAGCTTGGTTGAGGACAGGACCTGTTCGTTTTCCGGCTCATTCCAGGTCAGAAACTGGATGTGCTCCGGCCTGATGATCCCATCCTGGGCGAAGAGAAGGGCCCGCCTGATCACATTTTTCAGCTCCCTCACGTTGCCGGGCCAGGAGTGGCGCTTCAGCAGCCGGCCCGCCTTCTCGGATATTTCTTTCGTCTGTTTGTTCATCTCCCGTCCGGCATCTATGAGAAAGGTGCGGGCCAGGAATTCGATATCAGCGGTTCGCTCCCTGAGGGACGGGAGGATGATCATGAACTCATTGAGCCGAAAAAAGAGGTCTTCGCGAAATTTCCTTTCTTTAACCGCCTGCTTGATGTCTGTGTTGGTGGCGCCGATGATACGGATATCTATCTTCACCTGCCTGGGACTGCCGAGGGGGTACATCTTCCGGCTTTCCACCACGCCGAGGAGTTTACTCTGCACCCGGGACGAAATGTTCTCAAGATCATCGATGAGCAGCGTGCCCTGGTTTGCCAGCTCAAAGAAGCCTTTTCTGCTCCGGTCCGCACCGGTGAAGGCTCCCCTCTCATATCCAAGAAGCTCACTCTCGGCAAGGCTTTCCGGTATCGCTCCCATGTCCACCACGATAAACGGCTTCTCCGCCCGGTTGCTGAAACTATGGATCAGGCGGGCAACAAAAGACTTCCCGGTGCCAGTCTCTCCTTGGATGACGACTGAAAGATCACTCTGCGCAACCTGCCGGATCTGCTGGATGACCTTTTTCATGACTTCGCTCTTTCCCAGCAGCGATTCGAGCGACTTTGCCACGGCATCGTTAAGCCTGCGTAGCTCTGTTTCGAGCCTCATCTTTTCTAAAGCTCTTTCGAGTGTGGCGACGAGCCTGTCGACTTCGGGAGGTTTCAGCAGGAAGTCGTATGCCCCGAGTTGGATGGCTTCCACCGCTGTGGGAACATCACCGTAACCGGTGATGATGACCACCGGCACCTCCGGACGCAGGCCCTTCAGCTTCTCCATCACCCGTATCCCGTTCATGTCGGGCATCCTTAAGTCCAGGAGCACAACACCAAACTCATCCCGCTGAAATAGTTCCAGAGCCTCTTTGCCGCCAGTGGCTTCCGTTATCGAAAAGCCGCTGGCCGTGAGCAGATCCCTTAGAGCCATCCGCGCCATGCTGTCATCATCGACGAGCAATACTCTTCTCATGGATCAAGCAACCTGCCAACCATTCTCAGGACCATCCACATCCTCGTTAGGAGTGAGACCGCGCATCATTAGTATCCGCTAGTTTAGCTTACTCGGAGAGGGCATGAGAAAGATATAAGTCCATGGCTTATTTTCTTGTAGGGACGAGACTTACACCAATGTAGGTGAATCCCCTACGGCAAGTGGTTCTCTATTGGGCAGTGGATCAGTTCTGAGTTGTTCTTCGTTCCCATTTTAGAGAACATGTGAGACCGACGGGTGATAATCGTTTTTTACGCCCAACACAGACCACCATACCCGGTGCAGGCACGACGCAACAGACCAGTTTCTTGTCCCATGTGGTGCACGACACGCCAGATGATCATTTCTAAAATGCTATCTGTCAATCCTAATCGGGCCCAGAAAGAGTGAGGTCACCATTTCCGCTCGTACTATTGCGTCTTTTCGAGCCCTAGACAAATGCGCGATTACAGGAAGAAAGTTTCACAAAGTATATCAACAACTTCGGCCGGGTCTTTATGCGGCGGCATCAGCTCCTAAAAAGCTTGCCTTCACCTGACGCCTGAGGCCCCGCTCATCATGCGGCGAGTATCTTTGTTCGCCGATCCATTGACTATGTGTTCAAACATCTGACGAATGATGCGGGGAGCGGTGATCGTTCCAAACACGCTCCGTTCTAAATTTGTACGAGAAAAGATAGTTATGCTATGCAGTTACAGAGTAGTGTTTGTATTCGGTTGCTATGAACCATCACCCAACCGTCACTAGGCCTAGCGATTCGTTGATCAGGAGACCAAAACAAGCCCCAGCATAAACAGATCTCGACGAATTGTAGTTCTAACAGGGGTCACCCTGCCCTCTTCCAGACACCGGCTCGTTTCCATTCCGTTTCCAAACTAACTTGAAGCCCTACAGTATCAAAATCAAGTGCGGGTTCAAGTCCCGCCTTCGGCATTTACATTTCTACTCAGAAAGTCCTCTCCTTGTCAAACTCGCGCACAAGCACCCCGCTCCATTTTGCCCTACCCTTCCAACCGTTTTTCCGCTATACTAAATCTCGCCCCGTCAGTGCCTAATACCGATTTGCATTCAAGATGGAGACCGAGGCGGCAGCGAGGAGCCGACGGAGGCGTACTGCAAGTACGTCGAGGAGAGCGACGCAGCGACAACGAAGGTATACGCTTGAAGGCGAATCGGTATAAGGAGAACAGGTGTCAAGACAAGACCGCTTCTTAAAGGCATGCCGTAAACAGGATGTGGACTGCACGCCCATCTGGCTGATGAGGCAAGCCGGAAGGTATCTGCGGGAATATCGGGACGTGAGACAATCACACAGCTTTCTGGAAATGTGTAAGACACCGGAACTCGCTGTCGAGGTCACTCTGCAGCCCATACGGCGCTTCGACCTCGATGCCGCCATTATCTTCTCGGACATTCTCCTTCCGCTCGAATGCATGGGCATCGGCCTCGAGTTCTCCGATGGCGAGGGGCCGGTGTTGCATAATCCTCTCAGGACAGCGGAAGATGTTGAAAGGATGAGGGCGATAGATCCTGAGACAGACCTATCATACGTGCTCAAGGCTCTGGAGATGGCGCGCACCGAACTTAACGGCATCGTGCCCCTCATCGGGTTTGCAGGCGCTCCATTCACCCTTGCCAGCTATGCGATCGAGGGCGGAGGGTCCCGCAACTACATCGAAACGAAGAAAATGATGTACACGGAGCCCGCATCATTCCACCTCTTGATGGAAAAACTGACGGACATGGTTATTGCTTACCTGAACGCCCAGGTCAGACACGGCGCCCAAGCCGTCCAGGTGTTCGACAGTTGGGTGGGTACCCTGTCCTCGACCGATTACGAAACATTCGTCCTGCCCCATATGAAGAGGCTCCTCGCCTCCCTTGAACCGAGCGCTCCTCATATTCATTTTGCTCTGGGTGTTTCGCACATGCTCAAACTGGTGGGTTCCGCCGGCGCAGATGTGGTAGGCATAGACTGGCGCACCCCGTTGGACGAGGCGTGGAAGAAGATGGGTCTCAAGAAGGCTGTCCAGGGCAATCTCGATCCTGCCCTGCTTTTCGGCTCTTCGCAGCATCTGGTAGCGAGCGTGCACGATATCCTGGAACGTGCCGGAAATCGCAACGGTCATGTGTTCAACCTTGGCCACGGCATCTTCCCAGCCACACCGATTGATAACGTCTCTTTACTCATCAAATCAGTGCACTCCGGAAGCGCTCGGCCGTGAAAAAGACCGCGGTGTTGCTCGTTAATTTTGGCGGACCGCGTTCGATCGGCGAGGTCCCGCAATTCATGCGCAGCCTCACAGGGCGCCAGTTACCTCCGGCGGTGGAGCAACAGGCGATTGAGCGTTACCGGCTCATAGGTGGGCGCTCACCTCTTCCTGCCATGGCGGAGGAACACGCGAGACTATTGGCCGCGGCGATGGGCGGGCAGTTCCCTGTCAGACCCGCCTTCAAGTATTCTCATCCCTCCATCGAAGAAAGCATTGACGCGTGCCGCGGCGAAGAAGTTGAGCGCATTCTCCTGCTCATCATGACCCCGTTCTACACGAGCAGAACAGTGGGCAATTACGTCCAGACTGCCGAAGGCTATCTCAGGTCACTTTCGTATCATCCGGACGTGCTCTTCATCCATAGCTGGTATAAAGAACCCCTCTTCATCGAGTGCTGGACCCGAAAGATAAAAGAGGAAGCCTCTTTTCCCGATGCCTTTTATCTTTTTTCCGCTCACAGCCTGCCGAAGGCTCTGGCGGATGAGCCGTACAAGGCCCAGATCGAGGAGACTGTTGAGACGCTTGCCCGGGAGCTTCACCTGTCCCATTACAGTCTCGGATGGCAGAGCGTACCGGTCAACGCGACGGAGCCGTGGCTGGGACCGACGGTCGAAACTGTACTCGATGAGGTGGCAGTACGGCAGTTCCGGAATGTAGTGCAGGTGCCTATCGGCTTCGTGACAGACCACATGGAAACCCTTTACGACATCGACATCGTCCACAAAACGTATGCTGCAGCTAAAGGCCTCAGCCACCGCCGCGTAGCCTGTCTCAACACGGATCCACTGTTCATCGAAACGCTGAAGCGGATACTCTCTCGCGCCTTACAGGAAGCGACATGATTCTTTACGCGCCACGCAGCAGAAGGAACAAGCTACGCATCATCATTTCATTGCAGAATCTAAAGGACCGGTCGTGAAGCGGGTCGCCATCATCGGAAGCGGCGTCTCAGCCTGTGCATGCGGCGTGGCGCTCGAAGAAAAAGGCATCGACTTCACGATCTTCGAGAAAGAAGCTTCCCCGGGTGGCAAACTTCTCACCGAAAGTTTGGACGGCTTCCTCGTGGAAGGAGGTCCTGACAGTTTTCTCCCAGAGAAGTACTGGACCGTTGATCTGATAAAAAAAGTCGGGCTCGAAGACGAGCTTCTTTGCACGAACGATGAATTCAAGGGTACCTACATATATTCGGGGGGACGGCTCCACCGCTTGCCCGAGGGCGTTATGCTCATGGTACCTACTATGATCATGCCCCTTCTGAAATCGAACCTGATCTCCTGGCCGGGAAAGATCCGCATGGGGCTTGAGTTTTTCCTGCCTCCGAAGAAAGATGCTACTGACGAGAGCCTCGCCCAGTTCGTGACGCGCCGCCTGGGAAAGGAATGTCTCGAAAAAATAGCTGAGCCGCTGGTCGCAGGCATCCACACGTCGAACCCGGACAATATGAGTATCCTCGCCATATTCCCGCGCTTTGTCGATATGGAGAGGAAGTACGGCAGCCTTATAAAGGGGATGGTTGCAGCCCTGAAGAAACTCCCGGCGCCTGACCCGTCGAAGAAAACGATGACCTACTTCATGAGCCTGAAGGGAGGCATGCAGCAGCTCACGGACAGATGCATCGCCATTATCGGAAAAGAGAGAATAAAGACAGGCACGGAGATCCAAAGAGTGATCAAGGTCCGGAACGGCTACAGGCTCGTGGTCAATGGCGGAAGTGGTCAAATGGACCTTTTCGGTAAGAAGGAAGAGCACTTTGACGAGGTCGTGCTCACCACTCCTGCCTACGTTACGTCGGGGCTCGTCCGAGACATGGATCCGGAGCTTTCCGAGAGGCTCCTCGCCATGGATTGGTCTTCAACCGCAACCATCTCCATTGCATTCAAAAAGGAAGACATCAGAGTGAAGCTGCCCGGCTTCGGTTTTATCGTGCCGAAGATCGAGAACAGGCGCATCAACGCAACAAGCTGGAGTTCCATCAAGTGGTCGTTCCGCGCGCCTGATGATTGTCTGCTGCTCCGCTCATTCGTGGGCGGCGGTCACCATGAAGAGCTTCTGTTTGAAGATGATGCGACCCTGGTCGGCGTCGTGCTCCAGGAGCTGCGCCAGATAGCAGGCATCGACGCAAAGCCCATCTTCTCCAAAGTCTACCGGTGGGTCAAAGGCATGCCCAAATACACAGTCGGCCACCTCGAACGCCTGGCAAAGCTTGACGAGCTGAAGGGCCGCCATCCCGGTCTACACCTCATCGGCTGTAGTTACAGGGGCATAGGCATCGGCGACTGCGTCAAAAGTGGCTTCGACGCGGCATCAGAAATCGCAAAAAGACGGTTGAGTAGTTGATTGGTTTATGAGTGACTGGTTGATTCACTAATTATCTGATCGGTCATTTCCCATGTTGGACGTGAGAGAACAGGTTAAGCTACGTGCAGATTCTGATTAAAGCGGTTTTGAGTGTGGCCATCATCCTTGCCGCCACGGCAGTCGGAAAGAAACTGCCATCAACAGCGGGTCTCATCGGCGTCATGCCCCTTGCAGGGGCCCTGGTGCTGATTTGGATGTACTCGGAAAACAAAGGTAACCCCGAGGTCATGCAGAGCTTTACCAAAGGTGCGCTCTGGGGAATTCTGCCGAGCATACTCTTTTATCTCGTTGCGTTCTTCTGCTTCAAGAGGAACCTCTCCCTTCCCATTGTCCTCGTTGCGAGCTTTGGAGTCTGGCTCTGCGCTGCATTTGTACACCAATGGATTTTGAAATGAAGCAGGTTACAAAGTACAGAGGTTCACCATGAAAACAATTCTCTGTTACGGAGACTCGCTGACGTGGGGCTATGACCCGCGGGACGGGACCCGTTACCCATTCGATCAACGCTGGCCGGGCGTGCTGGAACAAGAGCTTGGCAAAGGCTTCCATGTGATCGAAGAAGCGCTTAGCGGCAGAACGACGATTGTCGAGAGCCCCCTGCTCTCAAACAGAAGCGGCCTCAAGATGATCGAGCCTTTGCTCGAGTCGCATGCCCCGATCGACCTATGTATTCTCATGCTCGGGACAAACGATATCGCTCCGTACTATCACCTCACTGCGTCCGACATAGCGGGGGGATGCCTGGCGCTTATCTGGGCGATTGAAAAGAGCCAGGCCGGTCCCGCGGGTGCCGCTCCGGAGATTCTCCTGATCGCTCCGCCTTTGTTGGGCAGAATGTCCGGAATAATGGGGCTCTTTTACGAAGGCGGTGAGAAAACGTTAAGGGCTCTCTCGAAGACTTACAAGACGGTGGCCGATTCATCCAGGTGCCATTTTTTCGATGCCTCGAAGTATGTCAAGGCGAGCAAGATCGACGGGGTGCACCTGGACCCCGAAGCGCACCGCGTTCTGGCTATGGAAATCAAGAAGATCGTCGCGCCGATTCTTCAAGGCGACAAACAAAACGCGCAATAAGGAAGGTAATCGAGCCGGGGGACCTTCATGAAATCCCGGTGAGCATGGCCTCATAGGAGACGAATATGGAAAAGATAGCGCTTGTAACCGGATCGACCAACAATATTGGGAAGGCCATAGCAGAGGTATTAGCGGGACAGGGATTTCACGTGATTGTCACCTCTCGTCATGGGGAAGAGGCAAAGAAAGTTTCGGAAAGTCTGTCCAGGAAAGGCTCCTGGTTCGCGGTCGATTTTTCAGAAGTGAGCGCCATTGAAGATCTATTTAAGTTTGTAAAAGAGAAGTTTCAAAGGCTGGACGTCCTTGTCAACAATGTTGCGTATACGAAAAACGAGTCGATCTCTGATTGCGACTTGACCACATGGGAATACACCATCAACACAAACCTGAGAAGCTATTATCTCTGCACGAAGTTCGCCTCTGAAATCATGAAAGGACACGGCGGAGGATCCATCGTGAATGTCACGGTGTCCAGCACGAGAGGTGTAAAGGACAAATTCTCGTACTCGGTATCCAAGGGTGGCATAAATTCTCTTACCATGTCCGCCGCTATAGACCTCGCCCCTTTTCATATCAGGGTGAATGCAGTAGGCTCGGGGCTTGTCGGAACGCCGGTCGGTTACAGGGAATTCGTGGACAGGCCGTACAATAACCAGAGGATCCCGGCCGGTCATATCGGTGAACCGCAGGACGTGGCAGAAGCCGTTGGGTTTCTGGTATCAGATAGGGCCAAGTATATTGTTGGCGCACTGCTGCCCGTGGATGGCGGGTTCAACATATCACTGTAATGAGCGCACCGACTAAACCAGAATCTTTGGTATCTCGAACTTTTGTATCTTTAGGTTATCGGAACTTTCGCCTTGTTTGGCTGGGCTCGGTTACCGAACACCTGGGAGAATGGATGGAATTGGCTGCTCTATTGTGGCTGGTCAACGACCTCACCCACTCTCCTCTGATGCTCACCATCGTAGGCTCCTGCCGTTATATCCCCATGATGTTCTTTCCGGTTCTTGGGGGCATGGTAGCTGATAAAATGGATCGCCGCCGACTGCTGATAGGCGCATTACTCTTGGCCACAACTCTCTCCGTCGTTCTGGCTATCCTGGTAAAGACAGGTATTGTGGCGGTGTGGCATATCATTATTCTTTCTTTGCTGGGAGGAGTAGCCACAAGTTTCAACCATCCCGCACGACAGTCCATGGTCCCTAACCTCGTAAAAAAGGAACACCTCCTGAATGCCATTTCATTGGATAGCGCGTCGGTTCAAGCCTCGCGCTTTATCGCCACACCGATTGCCGGATTTCTGATAGCGGGTTTTGGGGTCGTTCCTGTCTTCGGTGCACGAGCGATCGGCAATTTGTTGGCCATCTGCTGGTTGAGGTTCGTCAAGATCGACCTTCAACCCCCGCCGGCCGCGAACAAAACAGGGCTTCACAATGTGATCGATGGTTTGAAATATGTGCGCGGAGACCTGCTGCTCTTGAGCCTGATCCCCCTTTATCTCATCCCCTGGATTGCGCAGAACACGTCTAATAACTTCCTTCCCATCTTTGCGCGTGACATCTTGAAAATTGGCGCCTCCGGATACGGCTTTCTCCAGGCTGCGCCGGGGCTGGGAGCATTAGCCAGCCTCATCGCTCTGGCGGCTATGCCTTACCATCGAGTCAACGGGTCGCTGCTGCTCGTCACGAGCGGCCTTTTGGGCGTCGCTCTTTTTCTCTTCTCTATTTCTACATGGCCCCCTTTGTCCCTGATGCTCCTGCTCGTTGTAGGGGGGATGATCACCTCCTTCATGACGATAAACACAGCGCTGATTCAAAGCCATGTCTCTGATGTCATGCGCGGGCGCGTGATGAGTTTGAGAGAAATAGCGAATGGTGTCGGGCCCGCCGGAAGCTTGCTGTTCGGGGCCATCGCAGAACGGAGCAGTGCACCTTTTGCCTTGGAGCTGCTGGGAATCGCCTGCATAGCCATTTCCTTTTTGCTGGTCTACCTCTTATCCAAGATACGGCTGATCCATGTGTGATACCAATGTGCCTTCACGCGCATACCTTCGTTGTCGCTGCGTCACTCTCCTCGACGTACTTCCAGTACGCCCGGGTACCCGTTTGCGGGTGGGGCTCCTCGCTGCCGCCCGGGGTACCCGGCCGAAGGCTGGGTCGTCCGCACGAATGCAAATTGGCATACTCGAACAACCGAAGTTGTAGAATTTTAACAAGAATGGAGGGAAAGATGGCTAGGAAGAAAACCTGGCGGGAAAAACTGCTGGATAGCAAGGATCTTCCGAAAGTCGTGTTACTGAAAGAGGATGCTCAAAGACATTGGAAAGGCCACACAATGGCCATCCCGGCCCCTGCGGAAGTGAATGAAATTATGGAGACAGTGCCGGATGGGAGGCTGATCACCATTGGGGAGATACGGAAAGCGATTGCGCGTAAACACGGGGCTGACATCGGCTGTCCCCTCACGTGCGGCATCTTTTCCTGGATTGCAGCACACGCAGCGGCGGACAAAGCGGCAGAAGGCAATGAAAAGATAACGCCCTATTGGCGGACCTTGAAGGCTGGCGGAGAGCTAAACCCGAAATATCCGGGAGGGATTGAAAATCAAAAGAAACATCTCGAATCAGAGGGGCACAAAGTGATTCAGAAAGGCAAGAAATACATCGTGGAAAATTACGAAAAATATCTATTCTAAGATCATGCCTTGTTCACTTTGAGCGTTGCACTTTCTATCCCGGGCAGCGTAAACACAAGAGCGGTGCAGAGTATTGGCATGAGGGCTACTACCCAGATCGCAGCATGAAGTCCGTAATGATCCGCGACGGTTCCCAGCAGCGGCATCATGATCCCCCCGAATGAAAAGGCAAGTCCCAGGGTCACTCCGGAAGCCAGTCCCACCCGATTCGGCAAGTAGCCCTGCCCGAGCACGACCAAGGGACCCGTCGGCATAGAGAACGCCAGGCCAACAGGTATCAATAGCAGCATTGCCTGTGTTGGGCTTGCGGCAAGGGCAAAGAGCGGTAGAACGATCATCAGGGCAAAAAAGCCGGCAATCGATACGATGCGATAGCCAAAACGATCGGCCATTCTTCCGCCCAGAAGGTTTCCCCCTATGCTCGACGCCATGAGCACCGTTAATGCCGTTCCTCCGGCCGCCTTCGACTGCTGGAGCACATCGATCCAGAAAAGAGGGATGAAAGTGTTCAGCCCGTAAAAGATGATGGAACGACAGAGCAACGCGATTGCCAGGCAGACAAACGGTATCCAGGCATCACGTCCTCCGCTCCCCATGCGACGGCGTTTTCCACTTTCCTTGCTTTCATATCCTGCTGTGATCCCTGGCAGGCTCACCATCATTAGTCCGGCCACTATGGCAGGTACCACGAAGAGAGACAGGCTTCCCTTCAACCCCCAGATGAGCAAGGCGGCAGTACCCATCAAAGGACCGATCGCATATCCAAGCTGCCCGCCGATGGCGAAGAAGCTCATTGCAGTCGCCTTTCGCTCACCGGCTAGGTAATTTATGAGCCGGGCTCCTTCAGGATGGAAGGCCGCAACACCGAGACCGCTCAACCCAACGACAATAACCCCTGCTTGAAAGCTCGGGACCACGCCGGTGAGGGAAACGCCGAGCCCGGCGCAGAGGAGAGCCATGGGTATCAGCCACGGTACCGATCGGCGATCGGCAATGTATCCATAGATCGGTTGCGTAGCAGTCGAGACAAGGTTTGCCGCAAACACGATTGTTGCCGCAGCGGCGTAGCTGAGGTGATGTTCTGCAATGAAAAAGGGAAGAAGAGCGGGGATCGCCCCCTGGTTGAGGTCAGTTGCGGCATGGGCGAGCACCAGCAAGCCGATAGAGCGGAATCTCATCATGTCTCCAGACAAAGCATATCAGCTGCCCAAGGCTATCTGAGCAGACGCCACAACAGATCACGTTGCGTTTTTATGATGGGTCTACGATAAGAAGTTTACAGTAGTCTTGTCAAGCAGATTGATAGATTCCCACGGGCAAGCCAAAGCGTTCGCGCAAACAGCGCATGCATTTACCCACGCTTGAAAGCGTGGTCTTCTGCTGGCTCGCTGCCGCCCGTAAGGAATCTATCTCGCGAGCACGGCGAGCGAGAGGGGGAGGCTCCGGCGGCTTTGCCGCAGGAGGGGGCAACGCGAGCCCCAGGAATTGATGAATTAGGGATTGACCCTTGACCCTTTCGCCGTTATGCTTATTGTACTTATATGAGCAGACGCAAGAAAATCACCATCGCCCTTGTAATCCTGGTGGTCCTGGTAGCTGTCTTCATTTTCCTCGTCAGCACAGCAAACAAGATCCTCAAAGGTCAGCTCGAAAAGGTTCTGGGGGAAAATTTTAGAGTGGCGCGCATCGGCCTTTCCTGGGGAGGCGTAGAAGCGGACGGCGTGCAACTGCTGAGGGACGGCAAGGTTATAGCAAGTGTGAAAAAGCTTAGCCTCAAGGCTGATTTCCTGACTATATTCAGAAAGACGGTCACGGTGTCAGCCATCGTCGTCGAAGAACCCGTTGCTCAGCTTGAGGTCGATGAACAAGGTAAGCTCCTCATTCCCTCGCCCCCGGAAGGAGAGACGAAGGAGTCTAAAAGCGGTGCACCTTCGAAAGGGAGCGTCTTTGCGGTCTACGTCAAGCGTATCGATGTGATAAACGGAACGTTCACCCTCCGGGACCGGAGACTTAAGGACCTGAACGAGATACAGGCCACTGATTTCAATCTACGTCTGGACAACTTCCATTTCCCTTTGACCGACGCAGTCTCAAAAGTGAAGCTCGAGACAAAGCTGGCCGGTAAATTAGTTTCGGGATCCGTGGCGATCGACGGCAGTGTCGATTTGATGCGGGTGGGTTTTAATCTCGCTCTTGAAGTGGACAAGCTGGCGGCGGTCGACCTTCCAGGAAGCGGGCCCCAGGTGCGCATCGAAAAGATGAGCCTCCACACGTCCTCGCAAGGAATCGACACAAAGCTTGTTGAGGTCTCCGACGTGGTCCTGCAAAAACCATTTGTACGGATTCAGATAGACAAACAAGGTAAACTCGTAAACCCATTACTAAACGTTCTGCAGGCAGAAACAGGCCCGACAGAAGCAGGGCCTTCTCAGGAGAAGAAGAACGAGCCGCCAACCCAGGTGAATCTTAAGGGCCTGAAGATCAGCCAGGGAGAAGTGCTCATTCTTGACGGTAAAGTGGCCGCGCCGCCTCACCCCATGCGTCTCACGGACATTTCCCTCACTATGGATCAGTTTGCCACTCCACCGCAGGACACGTGGACTACCTATGAGTGTTCCCTCAATATCCCCGGGAAGGAGAGCACGGGCGTCTTGCGCAAATCAGGCAAGACAAAGCTCAAATCGCTCGATACCGTCTCTAAGGTGTCTCTTCAGGGGCTTGACATCACCACCGTCAAACCATACATCCTGAAGGCCGGGGATGTTGATGTGACACGGGGGACGCTCAGCCTCGACGTCGATCTCCATATAGATAAAAGAAACCTCAATTCACCGGCGAAGGCCGTTTTGAGAAACCTCCAGTTCGCTCCCAGTAAGGGGCCCGGCGAAAAGTTCATAGCCATACCAAGATCGGCCGTGGTCAGCTTTCTCGAAGCGAACAACAATCAGATCGCCCTCGACTTTACGGTAGAAGGTAGCATAGACGACCCAAAATTCAGCTTACGCGAGACTATGGCTACACGGTTCGCCATGCAATTCGCTCAAAAACTGGGCCTTGGGGCTGTGAATGCCGGAGAGAGACTGATCAACGCCCAGCAGAAAGGCCTTCAGGGTCTGGGTGAGAGTCTCAAAGATACGACAAAGAGCCTGAAGAAATTATTTAACAAATAGGCGCCGGGGCGCGGCAAAAAGAGGAACCCTGGATCACCTTTCAGGTTTGGGCTTTCGCTCGAATCTCAGGCAGGCCATCCCCGAAGAGCGAAAGACTTCGAGAGACGGGAGGAAGGCCGTTTTGAAACCCATCGCCTTGCACCCGTAAGGAAAGCTCTTATCCCAGGTTACTTCGAAATGTTTGCACTTCCGACAATCGATACGCTTCTTATCCATCGCGAACCGGTTCTATGTGTTATGTATTCAGTGTTATAATGTTATGGTTGAGTCGCCTGCCTTTATTATACAAGAAACTCCCTGGTCAAGTGCTGCAAAGAGTAATATTTCGCAAAAATATGTATTCGTCGCTGCTGTTTCTGATAGACTGGAATCAGTGCCCACGGGTCGCGTAACCTGCAATCTGTGACTTGCAACCTGTAACTTGTAACATTCTCTTTGGTGATCGTCCATGATAACCGTTCAAGATATTGAGTCAGCACGCGAAAGAATTGCACGCCACATTTTGCCGCGGGGAGCTTAGGGCTCCGGGCAAAGATAGTGATGCCCGTGGGCGTGCCGATCGTTAAAGAAGAAGCCACAACCAGAGGTCGAGCTTTACGAAGAAACTCTCCAACAGGCAATCGACTATGCCGTTTCCCAGCAGGGCTTCACCTTCGTCCATCCGTACGACGGTGATGAGATTATCGCCGGCCAGGGAACCGTGGGATTAGAGGTTCTGGAAAGCCTCGACTGGGGGGAGGCGGCCTCCTCGCCGGTATCGCAAGGGTTGTCAAAGAAAAGGCCGCGGCCGTAAAGGTGATAGGCGTCCAGACAGAATCAGCTGCTTCTGCCTTCTGCTCCTTCAAAGAAAAGAAAATCTCCCAAAGAACCACCCTTCCCACTCTGGCCGATGGTATCGCCGTGGGGTGTGTGGGAGAGAGACCTTTCGAAATCATAACCAGGTACGTGGATGACATACTCCTTGTTTCTGAAGACCCGATCGCCATGGCTATCCTGCTTTTTCTGGAACGCACAAAGTTCGTGGTCGAAGGTGCGGGCGCTGTAGCGCTCGCAGCCCTGCTCAAGTATACGGAGCGTTTCAAAGGAAAGCGGGTAGTCCTTATCGCGAGCGGTGGGAATATAGACCTCAACCTGACCGACCGGATCATTCAAAAGGGTCTGCTCACAAGCGGGAGACTTGCTATCTTCGAGGTGACGGTCGATGATGTTCCTGGCGGCCTGCACACCATCACCGGGGTGATCGCCAGCCATCGCGGCAACGTCATTACGGTCGCGCCACCGCCTCTATCAGGAGTTACCGGTAGGAAAGACGAGGATTGTGTTTACGGTCGAGACGCGCACCAGGGAACACCTGGCCGAGATGCTGGCGGACATTAGGGCGAAGGGGTTTGAAGTAAGGACCGGGGGGAAATAATGAAGGGTGAAAGGGTTCAAGTCAAGAGAACTGCAGGATAAGGATTCGGGCACAAACGATCAGAGAGGAAGTTTGACTCGGCCCCTCGATAGCGAAGCATCCTGTAAGGAACCCTCGAACCCTCGAACCCTGAATCGCGTTGGCGCGATCTCTTACGGCATCGTTGTCCATGGCAGGGCAGGTTCTCCACTCCGTTTAAGTGATGGCGGTGAAAGCCTGCTCATCAGCATTCAAACTCCTCAAGAGAGGCTCCGGCGCGCTCGAAGCAGTTGCGGAGGCGGCACGGCTGCTCGAAGACGACGGTCGCTTCAACGCCGGCAGCGGCTCCAAGCTGCGTCTTGATGGCGCGACCGTCGAGATGGATGCGGCCCTGATGGATTCGGAAGGACGTCTGCTGTTGCGTGTACAGGCACCGGTGAGGAGATCATCAAGAGGATGCTGGCAAGAACTGTCTACGATTTGATTGTCCAGGGTGAACCAGCCGGAGAGGCGCGCAGAAAGGGCATCAGGCCCTTCCCCCGGGCAACAGTCCCGTGGGTATTATCGCTATCTCGAAAACCGGCTGTGCAATCGTATCCAACCGACAGATGCCCCACCACGCGCTCATCGAAGAACAATAAGCAGGATGCACGATTGCGTGGCGCCACATGATTTAAGGAACTTTCTCTTTCGGCGATATAGTAAGTGGGAGAGATGGGACCTTTGTCCTGGGACAAAGAAAAAATCATCAGTGGGCTTGAGTCGGGAAAGTTTCTTCCGTCCTTCTCGCCACTCACCATGCGGCTCATAGAACTCGCTGCAGACGACAACAGCTCGCTGAAGGACATTGCGGCGCTCATCGAGAAGGATCCCTCGTTGACCATTCGTATTCTTAGACTTGCCAACAGCGTCTTTTTCAGGTACGGCAACCCTACAAAGACCGTACGGCAGGCAGTTGTCAGAATCGGGGTCCGGCACACCCGACTGTTGGCCCTCTCGCTTTTGCTGAAAGATACGTTCCCCATGAAGAAGGTAGGTGCGGTGGATTACCGACGTTTCTGGCGTCTCTGTTTGTATCAAGGCCTTATTGCCCAATCACTCGCTCAGCGGTTAGAAATAGGTGACGCCGAGGAGGCCTTCACGGCCGGACTCACTCTGGAGATAGGCCTTTTGGTTTTGCTTCATGCCTTCGTCGACCCCAATGAGCCCGTGGAGATCCCTTGGTATCCTTTGTCGGGTCTCCTTGAGTGGGAGAAGCAGAAGTACGGTGTGGACCACAGGGAAATCGGCGAGTTCATCCTCACCCGCTGGAAGTTTCCCGCCAGCCTCATATTGTGCCAGAAACCAACTACTACCGCCCGGACAATAGATGAGCTTGTCCCGCTGGTGAGACTCTGCGCCACGGCATCCCGACTATCGGCCTTTATATGTGAACCGGAAGCCTCTCTGCCCGAGGTGTTCGAGACGCTCGAATTTCGCTTCAGGGTCCCCAAGCCTCTCATTCATGAAATCGTTGCCACCGCTCTCCGTAAAGTGGAGGACCTCTCACGAACGTTTGAAGTCGAAGTGCACAGTGAGCGGGATACGGAACTCATCATGAAAAAGGCAAGAGCGGCACTCGCGCAACTGTCCGGCAAGTTGTTCGAACAGCGCTCGCCCCTGGATACAAAACTGCCCTCTGCCGCATCACGGAGACCTGGAGATAGCACCGATGCGGTTAGGTACACGCTGGAAGCCGTCGAGCATGAGATAGGAAATCCTTTGACCGCAGTGGGAGGGCTTGCGCGAATGCTAGCCAAGACCATAGACCCTACATCGGAACAGGGCGGGCATATAAGGGCCATGCTGTCTGAGACGGAGAGACTCGAACGGGCGGTGAAGCAAATCGGACAGACGATCATGCGATAGAGACGAAGAGAACCATCCTCAGATAGTTGGCACGCATCATTTCGTCCCCGGTTTTCCTTCCTGCAAGCTCCACTTTTGCACGACCGGCACCATGTCCGCCCCTTTTTAAATTGCGACATTCGAGATCGTTTGGAGAATGCGATTGCAAGAATCGCTTGACACTGACCGGCCATTTCTGATTGGATAAACCTATTACTGACGCTCAGAGGCCGTGAAGAAATCTTCATTTTCGCCCGGAGCGGTAGTGACGCAAGCCGCATAAAATAAAAAGGAGATTCACATGGGCGACGTACTACCGAAGTTTAAGGCTGCGGCAGTTCAAGCAGCGCCTGTCTATCTGGACAGAGAAGCAAGCGTGGAGAAGGCCTGTTCCTTAATAAAGCAGGCGGCGGAAAATGGTGCGGACCTGGTTGTACTGCCAGAGGTTTTTATCCCTGGAGGACCTTACTGGGCCTGGAATATGGACATGCGCAGAGGTGTGAAATTCTCTGCCGAGCTCTTTTTGAATTCCGTAGATGTCCCCGGGGAGTCAACGGCAAGGATCGGCGAGATGGCAAAGAAATATGGGTGCTATGTCGTCATCGGCATCAACGAGAGGGACAACAAGAGCGTGTACAACACCCTTCTCTTTTTTGACAGGAAAGGCCGTATCATGGGCAAGCACCGGAAACTGAAACCAACGGGAGCCGAGAAGCTCGTGTGGGGCGAAGGGGATGGCAGCACGCACACTGTCTATGATACCGACATCGGACGGATGGGCGGTCTTATATGCGGAGAACACACGATGGCTTTGCCCGGCTACACCCTGGCCGCAATGGGTGAGCAGGTGCATATAGCGTCATGGGTGGGCTTCTCATACTCGGATACTACGCTTTCGGAAGTCTGTTCGAGGTACCATGCCATTGCGTACAACACTTTTGTCGTCTGCAGCCAGGGTATTCTTGACGAGGCCGTCAACAAGAAGCTCGGGCTTAACCTCAGAGTAGGCGGAGCATGGACCACTGTCATCGAGGCCGGAACAGGCCGGATTATGGCTGGCCCGCTGGCTCCGGCGGAAGAGGGCATCGTATACGCGGACGTCGACCTGAATGACGCGGTAACTCATTACTTTCTGCACGAGACAACCGGTCACTACTGGTCCAAACAGTTCCGCGTCTTTTTCGATGCCCGTGAGATGAAGCCCCTGAATTATGGGAGCGCACCCGATACGAGGAACCAAAAGAGTGAAGAAGAGACGCAATGCCAGGAGATCCCGAAGGAGATCCGCGAGGTATGAAAATTTGTGAGCAAGGAGGATGTAATGGCTGTAGAAGGATTTGAACCGTATAAACCCGAAGACGCCGAGAAGTATAACAGACTGAGGTGGTGGCATGGCATCACCTGGGGAGACATGTTTGATAAAGCAACGGACCTGTATCCTGCCAAAGTCGGTCTGGTGGATGATTCAACCCGTTTCACTTACAAGGAACTGCGCGAGAAGGTTGACAGGGCCGCCATCGGCCTTGCGCAGCTTGGCATCAAGCAGCAGGACTTCGTGCTCGTGCAGCTTCCTAACTGGCACGAATTTGTCATCTCTTTTTTCGCCCTCCAGAAAATCGGAGCGATCGTCGTGCTGCTCATCTCACGTCATGGCGTGTCAGAGATCAACTATCTTTCCAGTTTGACAAATCCGACCGCGTGGATCGTACCGGAACAGTACCGGAACATCGTCTACGCACCGCTTATCGAAGGAGTAACTAAGGCAACCAGGAGCCTGCGTCACATTATAACGGTGAAGGCTACGGACAAAAGCAAGTTCGTCACCTTGGAGAGCCTTATTGAACGTGCGGAATTGAGCCCCGCAAACCTCCAAGCCCTCGCGGCCAGGCGGCCCGATCCCATGGAAGTCTCGATAATCATTCCCACTGGGGGTACCACGGGTTTACCCAAGGCCGTGCCCCGTACGCACAACGATTACATCGCGTACATCGAGTACCACTCGAAGCGCTGGGAGATCACGAGTGCTGACACCTTGCTTACGGTTGCTCCGGTGAGCCACGGCCAGGGCATGCACGTCGGTGTCGGTGGGAGTTTTTTTAATTACTCCAAATACGTGTTGAGTGATTCTACAGACCCTGATGACATCTGTAAGGTGATACAGAAAGAAAGAGTGAGTGCGTTCCCAACCGTCCCGGCCATCGCCCAGAGGATAGTCAGCATGGAGAACCTGAAAGATTATGATCTCAGTTCGCTCAAGAAGATCTATTGCGGCGGCGCACCCAGCACGCCGGAGCTCGTAAAATCAGTCCAGGAGAAGCTTCACTGTAAGTTCGTGAACGCTTTCGGCTCCGCGGAAGGCATGAGTGCGATGACACGGCTCGATGACGATATCGATACCATCTGCAACACGGTCGGCACTATAGATTGTCCTTACACTGAAGTAAAGGTGATCGACCAGTATGAGCAGGAACTGCCGCGCGGCAAGGAAGGAGAAATCGTTTACAAAGGGCCGACGATCTTTACCGGCTATCTCAAGTCAGCCGAGGAAAACAAGAAGAATTTTACCAAGGACGGCTTTTTTAAAACAGGCGATCTGGCCAAGATAGATGAGCGGGGAATAATAACCATAACCGGCAGGATCAAGGAGACGATCCTGCGCGGGGGCGAAACGATCAGCGCCGGTGGCATCGAGCGGCTCGTAAGTTCGCATCCGGCAGTTGCTGACGTGGCGGTGATAGGTATGCCGGACAAGGCGCTCGGTGAAAGAATCTGTGCGTACATACAACTCAAACCGGGGGCGACTCTCGCTTTCGATCAGTTGATCGCGCATCTCAAAGGCGTCGGCGCCTCTGTGCTTCAGCTTCCCGAGCGCGTTGAGTTCATTGAAAGCATCCCGCTGACGAAGATAGGAAAGGCCGACAAAAAGGCCTTAAAAGAGGACATCAAAAAGAAACTGGGCGTAGCGTAGACAAGATCTTTGGAGACTCGATACCAGTTTGCATTCAAAAATACGACCCAGCCTTCGGCGGGTACCCCGGGCGACCAGGAAGATAGCGATAGCGCAGCATCCTGTAAGGACGGAGGCGCACAGAATCGACCGATACCAATCGTTTTAGCCGGGTACCCGCGACCGACCAGACTCACGTTCCGCGGGTGGCAGGGAGTCGTGCCGACGCAACACCCACTCCCGTGGGTACCCGGAAGAGGGGTACTCGTGTCCAAACACGGGTCTATGAATGAAGGCAAACTGGTATGCGGTGGTGGCCGGACCATCACCTCCTGTGGTAAACTTAACCCATGGGTGGAGTCCCGCATCATCCGCCGACAAACAAAGTAACATCAGCTATCCGGCTGCTTGCCGAACAGGCCCTTTCCAGAACTGCAGGTGCTCCGCTCGTACCCGGCAATTCCGTAAAACTGCTCAAGGATGCAAAAGAAAACTATCCTGCATGGCTCGACGCCATGCGGTCCGCACAAAAAAGCATCCATTTCGAAAGCTTCATCATCCACGAAGACGACATCGGAGATCAGTTTGCCCAGGTTCTGATTGCCAAGGCGAAAGAGGGGGTAAGCGTCAAACTGATCTACGACTGGCTGGGCGCCTTCGGGAAGACGTCACGCAGATTCTGGGAGCGACTTAGGAAAGGCGGTGTACAGGTGCGCTGCTTCAACCCGTTCCGGTTCGACAGCCCCCTAGGCTGGCTGAGCCGGGATCATCGCAAAATGATTTCGGTCGACGGCCGGATCGGGTTTGTGACAGGGCTTTGCGTGGGTCGCATGTGGGTCGGGTATCCGGAGCGCGGCATTGAGCCCTGGCGCGACACGGGCATTGAAGTGCAGGGGCCCGCCGTGGCTGAGATCGAGCATGCCTTTGCCGAGGTTTGGGCAACAATGGGAAGCCCCATGCCCGAGGAAGAAATCCCGCGGAAGGAGACCATTCCCACGGCCGGCGATGTGACCCTGCAGGTAGTGGCAAGCATCCCGAACACCGCGGGTCTGTATCGTTTGGATCAATTCGTAACAGCGGTAGCCCGCAAGTCGCTCTGGCTGACAGACGCTTACTTTGTCGGCATGACTCCTTATGTACAGTCGCTCAGGGCGGCAGCCAGGGACGGGGTCGATGTGCGTCTGCTCGTTCCGGGGTCTACCGATATCCCGGTTCTTCGGGCCCTGTCAAGAGCCGGCTACCAACCGCTGCTGGAAGCGGGTATCAGGGTGTTCGAGTGGAACGGACCGATGATACATGCAAAAACCGCTGTTGCGGACGGTCGATGGGCCCGTGTCGGATCGACCAATCTCAACATTTCAAGCTGGATCGGCAACTATGAGCTGGATGTGGCCGCAGAGAACGAAGCCTTTGCACAGGCCATGGAAGAGCTGTATCTGGAAGACCTGGGGAACTCCACGGAAATTATTCTCAATGAACGACAGAAGGTCCGCCCCGTCCAAAAGAGGAGCTGGCGCTCGCGCCGTCGGGCAGCGCTGGGTGGAGGAAGCGTCGGCCGGGCTGGAGCAAGTGCCATCCGGATCGGCAACACCGTGGGAGCTGCCATGGCTAACCGGCGAGTACTGGGGCCGGCCGAGGCGCGCATCATGGGCAGCGCAGGCATGATTCTCTTTCTTTTCGCAATGGTGGGGTTGCTGTGGCCTCGCTGGCTCACCATCCCATTTGCTGTATTTACCGGCTGGTTCTCGGTTTCTCTATTTATCCGGGCCTACAAGCTTCACAAAAAAAGACGCATGGAGATAGAGGGTCTTCCGGGCCCCAAGAAAAGCCGGCCGGTCCGTGGGACATCCGCCAGGAAGAGAAGGCGGCCTGGAGAGAAGATGGAAGGAGGAGCGGCCACTCAATATAAATAACCGAGGTTAAGGTTGAGATTAAAGTTAAGTTAAAATCTATAAAACCGGAGAAAGAAGGAGTAGTGAAGTAATGCATAAGAGGAAACAGTTCAGGGTGGTAACATATAACGTCCACAAGTGCCGAGGGCTCGATCGACGTGTACGCCCGGCGCGCATAGCCGACGTCTTGCGCGAGATAAATGCTGACATCATCGCGCTTCAGGAGGTCGTGTGCATCGAAGGAAAGGCACCTGAGGAAAATCAGGCGCGCTTTATCGCGGCGGCGCTGGGGTTTGAGTATCGATTGGGTGAAACGCGAAGGCACAAAGGCGGCGCTTACGGCAACGTGATTCTTAGTCGACTGCCCATAATTTCTACCCGTAGCTACGACCTGAGTCAGCCGGGCCGCGAAGAGCGCGGGTGCATCCGTGCCGATCTGGAAGTGCGTAGAGACCTCACGCTCCATTTTTACAACATACACCTCGGGACCGCCTATCTCGAGCGGCGCCGTCAGGCCAGACAGCTCCTCGACGGCGATATGCTTAAAAACCCTGGATCTACGGGCATGCGCATCGTACTCGGTGACTTCAATGAATGGACGCGCGGTCTCACGACCAAACTATTGTCCCGCCATTTTGACTGCGTAGACGCCCGGCTTCACCTGGGCCGCTCGCGCACATATCCGGGTGTCATGCCCTTTTTGCACCTCGACCACGTATATTTCGACACATCGCTGAAGCTCGAAGGAGCAGCCCTCCACCGTAGTCGCACGGCACTGATGGCATCGGACCACCTGCCGATTGTCGCGGACTTTCGCCTCGATGATGTTTGAGACCAGGGTGACACAGGAAAAAGATAAGGCGTCCATCCCATACCTTTGCGAATAGTCAGGAGGCCTAAGCTCGTGACGAATGAATCTGGTCACTCGGGACGTCTCGGGCGCATTACGAGAGACCTTGGATGTCTAATCTTGCGCGCGGTCGGGGCAGCCGTAGCCATCGGGTTAGCCCTTTGGTTTGTGGGCACACCTTCTTCTCCTTTCCTGCTGGCCTCGCTCGGGGGCTCGACGGTATTCCTCTTCGGGCTCACCGGTGCGCCGGCAGCCCAACCAAGGGCTCTCTTTGGCGGCCATTTGGGCAGTGCGTTTATCGGGATCTTGTGCTTCCAGATGTTTGGGGATGTCCTCTGGACTTACGTGCTTGCTCTCGTTCTCGCATTCATCCTTATGCTCGTCACCAAAACGGTGCACCCGCCGGCAGGAGCCAACCCGCTAATCATGGTCCATGAGCACGCCGGCTTCATTGCTCTCTGGCAACCGGTTGGCCTCGGCATCCTCATCCTCGTCTTGGTCGCCATCGTCTGGACCCGCCTCACCCCTCGCGCGGTTCATTACCCTGCCGGATGGTTTGAAAAGTCTCCTCCGTCAGGTCCTTTGGACGGCTGGGGTGCATAGCAAGCCTCCTCCGCTGTATCACTCTCCGTATGGGACTGACACAATCCCTGCCTACACTTCCAATCCTGTGGGAAAATCAGAGTTCGCGAGGGCTGTTCCTGGAGTGAACATCGCGGTAGCTCTGGGGGACCCGTAAGTGGAGGCGAGCGTGGCTACAGCCCAAGCGACTGACTCCGAGGCATGGCAGGATGTAAAGGCAAATGTTTGCGAGCTGCCACAGAACCGAACGACAAAAAACAGTTCGCAATTGGAGCTTGAGCGAGACGGAACGTCCAACGGGTCAGAGCGGGAGCGCTAGTGAATGGAAGGAATAGTGCGAACGGACGGCTCACTTGCAGTTAAGGCGGCGTCAGCTTACCACGGTGATCGCGCCGGGCGTGCAGACCTTCGTGCACTGCGGATCGCCCCCGCACAGATCACAGTGGTACGCCGTATCTTCGAATGCGAATAGGGCTTTGAAGGGACAGGCCTTGACTCTTCCTTTATCCCAGAGGAAACTATTCTTCTCGGTCGCTTCGTCCACTTCTTCTTTTTCGATGCACTTCATCTTCCTGCACTGACGGCAGACCACCGGCGTATTGAGGCTGGAGTTGAGATCATCGCTCTCAACGCGGATGGCCGACTTCTCGATATTGAGCTTCCCCAGATGAAACAGGGAGCAGACCATCTCGCAGAGGTGGCAACCGCTGCATTTTTCTTCGTTGACCTTCACCTTCATGTGTCAATTCCGAGCTGCTTCAACGTTCTAGGCTCAGGCATCCCATGCTCATCCCAGCCGTGAAGATGATAATACTCATCCAACATGGTATCAAACTGATCCCTCGCTATAAGCTCCCCCTTGCAAGGTCCTTCAGGGACAGGCTCTTCGAAATATCGGCGGGGGAGTGTGTCATCCCGGCGGCTGATCCCGTCCTTCACGAGCATTGACCTTTCCAGCGAGCAGACCCTTTCCCCAACGCTCTTTAGCTCTTCGGGCGTAAGGCTCATGCCCGTGGCAAGTGCAACAAATTCAGCAAACTGCTCATAGCCAAGTCCACGCGGGCTCGAGAAGACGCTCAGGAAGCGGCAGAATCCTAGCGAGTCACAGACCGCGTTCAACACCTCATGCCACCAGACCATCCTGCCTTTGCCCTCATAAGACGAGAACCGGTTGCTCACCGGACCGCCATAGAGTTTCTCGAGGACCTGCTCCGGAAGGCCAAGTACGTCGATGGAAGCCCTGCTCCTCATGTGACAGGCCCCGCGAGAGGCTGTAGCCATGCCCAGGGCAAAGCTCTTCGGCAGCCGCTCATCCGTCATCTCAATAGGGAAATGCTTAATCTCCATGAGATAATCGAGAGAAGCCTCCCCGAAGACCTTGTACGCAAGGCGCCCCTCAGCGAGTATATGTCCAAAGCCTTTTCTTTGCGCGATGCGATGGATCATCTCGATGATTGATGCTCCGTTGCCCCAGTCCAGCGGAATCCCGGTCAGAACCGGTCCGATCGCACCCCGCTGATAGAGTTCCATGGCCCAAGCAAGGTATGAGCCCATTGACATCGTGTCGAGACCGTAATAATTGCAGAGCTCACAGGCATAGATGATATCTTCCGGATCGAGGTTTCCCAGTTTGGGTCCGAGGGAGCCTATCGAACCGTACTCAGGGCCTTCACCTCTGGTTCCTTTGTATTTTCCCTCGGTGATCGCATACCGTTGACGACAGTGGACCGGACAGCCAAAACAGGAGAGCATACCCGTAGAATAACGTTCGAGCGCTTCGGCTTCAAGGCCTGACCCTCGCTCACCCACGGTTGTGACCTGATTGTTCCGGACGCTCAGGAAACCCATCGCGTTGCAGAGATGAAAGAGCAGGGGCGTGCCGTGTTTCCCGAGGGCCTGGGCCCATTTCGTCTCCAGCATCTGTTTCAGAATCGTATGATAATAGCTCAGATACTTCTGAGGGTCCGAGACCGTGATGTCCATGGTACCCCTGACGGCCACGGCCTTGAGCCCCTTGGAGCCCATCACAGCGCCCATGCCTGTCCTTCCCGCGGCATTCTTCATGCCAGTCCGTACAGCGGAAAATCTGACCAGGTTCTCCCCGGCCAGACCTATGCATGCGACCCGGGTTTTCTCATCCCCCAGTTCGGAACGAATCCTCTTCTGCGTCTCGACCGTGTCAGCGCCTCTCAGATGAAGGGCGGCACGGATTTTCACCGCGCCATCCTTAATCAGCAGATAGACGGGTCGCTCGCTTCTGCCTGTGATAACAAGATGACTGAACCCCGCTTTAACCAGCTCAGCCGCAAACTCGCCGCCCATGTTGGTATCGCCGATGTGACCCGACTCAGGCGATTTAGAACTGATATTAAGGCGCGATCCGAAGCCCAGCGTGCCTGAGAGAAGCCCCGCCCCGAAGATCAGCGGGTTCTCCGGAGAGAAAGGCTCTAGTTCGCGGGTGTAATACCTGGAGAGAAGGTACATATTGAGCCCCCTGCCTCCGAGGAACTTGCGGCGAAGCTCCACAGGGATCTTTTCGATCCTGACCGACCGCTTACTCAAATCAATGAAAGCGATCTTTCTATCAAGCACCATGCTGGTCTCCCGATTTGGCGGCTCAATTATAGCATAATCAATTCTTAGAATGTCCCGGGTCCTTGACTTAGGCTGAAAGCAATCCTACTCTAATTAAGCATGCAGTGAAAATAAGTCGCCGTCTCTGGAAAGAGCGGGATTAAGGTCGGAGGTTACTATGAAAGAAGTAACGGTTGATGAAAACTGCGTCGGCTGCGGCTCCTGCGTCGAGGTCTGTCCCGAGGTCTTTGAACTGGAGGATGATCTTGCGATAGTCAAAAAGGGAGCAGATTTTTCTCTGGACGCGAAGATAATCGAAGCTGCGGAAGCGTGTCCGGTGGAGGCTATCCAATACACGAAATAGTTATACAATTTACCTTCAAGCGGAGACCGAGGCGGCAGCGAGGAGCCGACGCAGGCGTACCTGGAGGTACGTCGAGGAGAGCGACGCAGTGACAACGAAGGTATACACTTGAAGGCGAATTGGTATCACAGGTAACCTCACGAACCCTTCCCCTGACTCCCCTGACGCTTTCGCTCAACGAACATGGACCTCCCGGGACTGGCTCCTGCTCGGTCTTCTCGCCAGCCTGAGCGCCCTGATGTTCTGTATGGGCCTGCCAATAAGGTCGCTCTGGGGGCCCGAAGGCCGATGGGCCATGATCGTGAAAGAGATGCTCGAATCAGGTAACTACTTCATCCCGAAGGTCTACGGGGTGGTCGATTTTGATAAACCCTTACTCAGTCACTGGGCCATGCTGCCCTTCGTCTGGAGCACCGGCCTCACTGAGTCCGCCTTGCGCATGCCAAGTGCCCTGGCGGGCATCGGATGCGTGCTGCTCATCTACGATATCGGCCGGCGCCTGTTCGGCACCGCAGCAGGCGTAATAGGAAGCCTGATCCTCCTGACCTCCGTTATGTTTGTCTTCTGGGCACGCGTTGCTTCCGCGGAATTGCTCAACCTGTTGGGCATCTGGTTCATGTTCTGGTCTTTCCTGGCAGGCGCGCAGCAGGGACGGACGAAATACGTTGTCCTGCTCTACAGCGCCGGCGCTGCTTCCGCTTTCCTGAAGGGACCGGTGGCCCCGGCCGTGAGCTTGAGCGCCCTCTTTCTATATAGCTTCGCGAGCGCAGCGCTGAGATGGAAGGCTCTGAGGTCACAGGGGATAGATTTCCACGGGCAAGTACGTGGAAATCTATCTAGCGAGCACGGCGAGCGAGAGGGGGAGGCTCCGGCGGCTTTGCCGAGGGAGGAGGCGACGCGAGCCCCATTAATGGCGTCATGGAACAGGGCTCTCAAAGGGGAGTTCCTCTGGATTACATCCCGGCAAGGACTCGCAGGGGTGCTGATCGGCATAACCTGCTTCTTGCTTCTTCTGTTCTTACCAGTCCTGATGACCGGTTCATGGACCGGGGTCCATCTTATGTGGAAAGAGAATGTGGTCCGTTTCTTTTCCCCTTTTGATCATCGAGGACCCATCTATACATACATCCAGTACATTCCTATGTTTTCGGCGCCATGGACCCTTCTCGTCATCGCCGCCCTCTGGGAACTGAGACGGCTGGAAGCCGGAGAGGCCCGCAGATGGGTTTCCGTCGTGGCTTTGGGCATCTTCATGTTTTTTACTCTGTCGGGATCCCGAAGGAGCTATTACATACTGCCGCTCGTTCCTGCCCTCGCTCTTATCACCGGGGCAGCGCTCTCGAACTGGCTGGAGACCGCGGGAGGCAAGACTTGGCCCGTTATTCGAAGCGCAGCCCTTGCGACGTCCGGGCTGATAGCTATTGCTGGTCTGGCCATCGTCTATGTCATCATCTATCTTCACCCGACGCCGGGCGCTTATCGCTCCGGTTTCCAGGTGGCCCTGGGGCTGTGCATCCTCCTGGGAGGTTCACTGGCATTTTACCTGTTAGGTAAAGCGAAGGCTAAAGAGGGCCTGGCGGTGCTCCTCTTATTTATCTTTATAACCAACCTATGGATATTCAACGTGGGTATGCAACTAGCCGAGGAGAAACGGACCTTGCGCCCCTTTTGCGCGGAGGTGGCGAAAGAGCTTGCGGGTGTGGAGCCCCGGAAGATTGCCTTGTTCGGGGAGGACGCGTCCCTTCTGTTCTATCTGAACCGTAAGGGCCTCAACGTGCTCTCTTCGATGGAACAGATCAGACAGTTTCAAAAAGAGTGTCCCGATGGTTTCCTGATCGC
>JADGQN010000481.1 GCA_017881765.1 Syntrophobacterales bacterium
TATTTTATGGGCCATTCTCCTCTTTCCTTCAGCACCTCACGAAAGACTTTAAGCGCTTCATTCACCGTCGGCATACCCGCATACGTGGCAAGCTGGAAGAAGATTTCAGTAAGCTTTTTCGGATCGCACCCCACATTGAGAGCAGCATTGACGTGGAGCCTCAACTCCTCAGTCGCCCTGAGGGCAGCGAGCATGGCACAAGCGGCCATCTGCCTCTCTGCCAGGCTCAACACCGTCCTGGAATAGAGATTTCCCGTGATGAACCCGGAGAAATCATTCGCCAGGTCCCGGTCAAACTCTTTCCACGTCAGATAGGGTGGGTCCATCTTGATCCCTTTACCAAACAGTTTGGCAGCAGTGGCCTGCGTTCTCTTCTTTAACTCTTCGTCCATAGCTTCAACCTCCTTAGTCCGTGCGTTGTTGAAACTTTTATCACGTCAGGCCATGCCGGTCAACACCTCGCTCTGCCGATAGCCTGTAGCTACCGCCCTTTCACCGTTCACGGCTCCCTGTTCACGTTATTTTCTACCAACCCCTTACAAAAAAGTTGTGATTGACGATAATAGATATAACACTCGCGTGTTCAGGCTATTCGCCTGCACTGATTAAAGGAGACGAAGCTGTAAAAACGGTGCCTAAAGACCCATATCCCCCACCTCATCCCGCAACTGAAAGACGGTCTCAGAAGGGCCTAAAGCCGGCGAAGACCCTTGCGCAGATCCTGCAGACCAGCGAGTCGCTTTCCATGTGGCTTACCACTGAAAAGGGACGGAAGGCGGACGTGGTGATAACGTTCATCGAGGAGCTTCTCGGCCCTGACAGGGACGCCTTGCTCGCTCAAGCGCATCTTGTTGTGGGCGTTGATGATGATCTGCTCGACAAGATCACCCAGCTAAAAAAAGAAAATAACCATCTCCGGTCCCTGACCTTAACGGATGCCCTCACCAGCCTTTATAATACCAGATTCTTTACCATGCAGCTCGAGATAGAAATAGCACGAACGCGGCGTACAGGCCAACCCAGCTCCATGATGATGATCGATCTCGACAACTTCAAGCTATTGAATGATACCATGGGACACGTCATAGGCAACCGCTTTCTCATGAAAACCGCCAGCACTTTGCGCGAACAGCTAAGGCCCACTGATATCGTCTGTCGTTATGGAGGCGACGAATTCGCGGTCATCATGCCGGCCACAGACCTCTTCGATGCGGTCCGGATTGCTAACAGGCTGCAGCAGGCAATAGCTGTGATCCCCTTGAAGAAGTTGCTCCCCGTATCAGCGAGCATCGGCGTTGCTGAGTACTCCGCGGCCTCAAAGGGAGGCAGCGATGAATTCGTGCATCAGGCAGATATGGCCCTCTACAAAGCGAAGAAGAACGGCAAGAATCAGGTCTTCTACCAGGGTAAGCAGGAAAGAACGGTAGAGCTCGATTCGGTTACGCAGGAAGAGAAATGGAGCTTGGCGCGCAGCACCAAATGGCGGGTTGAGCAGCTCTTCAGCGGGTCCCGCCCGCACAATGAAGCAGAAACTTTGGAAAAGGTGGGCCTCAAGAAAGGGAGTTAACCATGGATGAGCACATTCCCGTGATCACATCCGTAGCCAGTGGAAAGGGTGGCGTCGGCAAGACTTTTGTGACGATCAATCTGGCTGCATTGCTTGCGAGTAAAGGAAAGAGGGTCCTGGCGGTCGACTGTGACCTGGGCCTTGCCAATATGGATATCATGTTGGGGCTGGACCCCGCGTTGACCCTGAAGGATGTGATATTCGGGGGTAGTACGGTGCGTGACGCCATCATCAAGACCAAAGCGGGCTTTGACCTAATTGCAGGCAGTTCCGGGGTCAAGGAGATGGCCCAGCCGCTTTACGAAAAGATCCAACTGATCAAAGATGCCCTTAAACCCCTTTTCCCGTCTTATGATTATGTGCTCCTCGACACGGGGGCCGGCATTTCAGAGATGGTCCTGCAGTTTAACCTCCTCGCATATCGCAATATTGTCGTGCTCAACCGCGAGTTGACGAGTTTGACTGACGCCTACGCCATGATCAAGGTGATGTACCAGATATTCGCCCGGGACTGTTTCAGCCTCATTGTAAACTCTACGGTGAATGAGAAGGAAGGGTTGAAAATCTTTTCACAGATCGACAGCACTTGTAAGAAGTTTCTTGGTTTTTCACTGGAATATCTGGGTTGCATCACGAGCGATCAGGCTGTCCCCAGGTCTATCATCAAACAGGAAGTGCTGGCCGTCTCAACCCCGAACTCGGTAGTTGCAAAGGATTGCGACCGCATCACCCACAACATCTGTTCCTGGTAAGCAAGCTGTTAGCAAGCAGATAAAAACAGGTAAGTACGAGGAACAAAGGTAGAGGTAAAGGCGAAAAGAAGGTAAAAGTCAGTAAAGCTCTTCTCTACCTTCGCTTTAGTCTTTTCCTCTACCTGTATTTGTTCTTCCTATCTTTAGCTCTTCTCCAGCAGCGCCAGCGTCTCCAAATGCGCGCCGTGGGGGAAGAAATCATAAGGCAGGATGCGTTTCGGCGTATATCCTGCTTCGCGCAGCCTCTTTAAATCCCGCGCCAGTGTTGACGGATTGCAGGATACGTAGATGAGTCGACGAGCCGCCAGACCTTTTATGAACCTCAGAGCTTCAGGAGTCAGTCCGGCCCTTGGGGGATCGACAACGATAAGATCGAAGGAACCGGAGATGCTAAGACTTGACGCCCGCTCGGCCGTTTGCCGGTAGAACTGGCAGTTTCGGATCTGATTGATCCTGCAGTTCTCGATAGCGGTAGTGATATTGCCCGCATCAGAATCAACGCCCACAATCTTTTGCGCGAAAGGTGAGAGTGATATCTCGATAGGACCCGTCCCACAGTAAAGCCCTAGAACCCGCTGACTGTTTGTTGTGTGACATAAGCCGGAGATTGCCTCATAAAGCTTTTCCGCCGTCTTCGTATTCGGCTGGGAAAATGTTTGCGGATAGACCCTGAACGTCCGCCCGCCGAACATTTCTTCCAGGCAGGGAGTTCCGAGCAGAATTTCTTTCCTCCGATCATTGATCACCCAGAGGCTTGCGATTTCGGGGATCTCTCTCTGTACCTCCCGGATCAGCCATGGGATATCTGCCGCTCCGCCTTCGTCAGTAATGAGGCTGACCATAAGCCGTTTATTCCATTTTGCTTCTCGGACGATCAGTTTCTTCAGGGCAGCACGAGAGGCCTGTTTTCTGCGGGCACCGGCTTGGACCCGTCCGGCGTACTCGAAAAACAAGGGCAATAGTCGCTCCAGGCTTTTACTGAATATGGGACATTGCTCGATGGGAATAACCCTCCCGCTGTATGGCTCCAGGGGTGAGACCCTCTCTCTGAAACCAACACTCACCGGACCATGCTCCCCGAAGAAAAGTTCAACCTTGCTCCTGTAATAATATTGTTCCACGGAAGGCACGATGGGCTCCACGTTGACGTGCTCAAGCGGGA
>JADGQN010000482.1 GCA_017881765.1 Syntrophobacterales bacterium
GGGGAAGTATTGAGGATTGATGCGCACCCTGCCCACAAAGAGCGCAATCAGCAGAACAGCGATAGCCATACTGGTAACCTGGCCGACCGCGCGCATGGTTGAAAGAATGCCCGATGCAATGCCATAGGATTTTGCTTCTACGGAATTCATGACGGCAATGGTATTGGGAGACGTAAACAAGGCGAATCCGAAACCCAGGAACGCCAGCTTCGCAACGATGGCGTAGAGACTGGTCTGCTCATCGATAACGGAAAGTAAGAAGAGGCATATAGCGGTTATTGCCATACCCATCGACGCCACCAGGCGAGGCTGGATGCGGTCTGAAAGTCTGCCGGCCCAGGCTGCCACCACTGCCTGCACGATCGGTTGAGCGACCAGAAGCAAGCCGGCGCTCTGCGGGCTCATTCCCCTGACATACTGGAGATAGAGGCTTAGCATGAAGGTGACTGCATTTGTGGCACTGTAGTGGATGAGTGCCGCTATATTTGAAAGTGCAAAGACCCTGTTGTTTTTGAAAAGGGCGAGATTGATAACAGGATTCTTGCTCTTCGTCTCCCATCTGACAAACAGAAAGAAACCCAGAAAACTCAAGAGAATGGCTATCCAGCCATACAGTGTGGACAGTTGGGAGAGCCCGATAATCAAGGCTACCAGCGAAACCGAGCAAATTATGGAGCCACCCAGATCGAATTTCTCCCCCCGTGCCTCAGCCCATTCTCCTTTCAACTTGAGCAGGCCAAGCCCAATCACCAATATCCCGAAAGGGATGTTGGCCACAAATATGCTCCTCCATCCAAAGTGTTGGGTCAGGAACCCGCCAATGAGCGGGCCGCATGATATACCGAGGTAAACGGCCCCGATGCTTATACCCATGGCCCTCCCTCGCTCACCGGGAGGATAGACCGAGGTAACAATCGCAACGGAGGTGCCAAAGCTCATCGCCCCACCCATGCCCTGTAAGATGCGCGATCCGATGAGCATGGGGGCCGAGGATGCGATAGCCGCAAGAAAAGAGGCGACGGTAAACAAAGCTACCCCGTAAAGGAAGACTTTTTTTCTGCCGTAGATATCGGCCATCCTGCTAAGCGGTACGAGCAGCGAGGCTGTGGCGAGGGTAAATGACATGGCAACCCAGCTCAAAAGCACCGCGTCAATCTTGAACTCTCTCTCGATTGACGGCAGGGCTATGCTGACGGACGCAGCCATGAAAGGCCATGAAAAATTTGCGATCGTAGTGACAATAAGGGCGACCGTCTTGTTCGACATCACGCGGGGAGCCTCACCAGGTGCGGGGACCTTAACCATGCTCTCCAATCAGACTAGCTTCCGAATCATAGCCTATTAAAACAGCTTGGCCCTGAAAATTCAAGGCATTATGACCTTCCCTTTCCGCCCGCTCCGACCCATACTATGAGTATGATCAGGCAACTGGAGAGCATTTGGTGGAGGTGCTGATATGTTCGGTCGCAAGGTTACCCTTTTCAAGCTAGCGGGCTTTACGGTCAGGGCCGACGTAAGCTGGCTGGTCCTCGCCTTTCTCATTACCTGGTCGCTTGCCGTCGGCGTTTTCCCTTACTATTATAAAGGCCTCTCGCAGCAAGCATACTGGTGGATGGGCGTGTGTGGCGCGCTCGGTCTTTTTGGTTCGATTGTGTTTCATGAACTTTGCCATTCCCTTGTCGCAAGGAGATATGGCCTGCTCATCAAGGGCATCACCTTGTTCATTTTCGGCGGTGTTGCTGAGATGGAAGATGAGCCGCAGAATCCAAAAACGGAATTCCTCATGGCAGCAGCAGGGCCGGCGTCAAGCGTGCTTCTGTCCCTCATCTTTCACGCATTGAGCATGGCTACAGAGAACGCATGGCCCACCGTCGTCAATGGCGTCATCTCGTATCTCGGATGGATCAACGGCACCCTCGCAATCTTCAACCTTTTACCTGCGTTCCCGCTCGACGGAGGGCGGGTTCTCAGATCTGCTCTGTGGAAATACAAGGGGGACCTGAGGTGGGCAACGCTCGTTGCTTCGCGGACCGGCTCGCTATTTGGATTTGGCATGATCTTCCTGGGCATCCTGAGCCTGCTCCGTGGAAACTTCATCGGGGGTGTCTGGTGGTTTGTGATCGGCATGTTCCTCAGAAACGCCTCGCAGATGTCTTATCAGCAGCTTGTCCTGCGAAAGTCGCTGGAGGGCGTGCGGGTCGCCCGTTTCATGAAAGGAGACCCGATAACCGTCTCCCCATCCACGTCCGTCGAGGAGCTGGTAAACAATTACATCTACCGTCACCACTTTAAAATGTATCCGGTTGTGGAGCGGAACCGTCTAAGAGGCGTCGTCACGATCAATCAGGTCAAGCAGGTTGCGCGTGAAGAATGGCCCGTGCGCACCGTGGGAGAATTAGCGGAACAATGCACTATTGATAATACGATAAGCCCCGAGGCTGACGCAACAAAGGCTCTGGAGCAAATGAATCGCCTTGGGGTGAGTCGCCTCCTCGTTGTTGACGACGGAAGACTTGTCGGCATTCTCACCTTGAAGGATATGCTGACGTTCCTCTCCTTAAGGGTCGACGTCCAAGTATAAAGCTAATGGGCCGTAGCCCCGGCGATAGCGCTAGCGAAGCATCCTGTAAGGACCCCCTCACCCACCACCCGCAAGCGGGTACCCGGCCCCTCGGTCCTTACAGGATGCTCCGCTAAGGGGGGAGGGAAAAGGGTGGGGGTGGCAAGCGCTATTTTCCACATAAATTTGAATATCGAACTTTCAAACTGGAGAACGGGGTCTGATAATTTCAGCCGAATATGATATATAAACCTGGTCTGCCGAATTATACTCAAGGAGTACGCGAGATGTTCTCCGCTATAGATGGCGTGTCGATTCTGGGCTTTATCGCGGGCGGCCTTACCACCTTTGCTTTTCTGCCCCAAGTATTAAAAGCATTCCGCACGAAGTCAACGCACGACATTTCTCTGGGAATGGTGACGCTTACTTCAGCAGGGATTCTTCTCTGGTTCATCTACGGGCTTTGTTTGCGCTCGCTGCCTATTGCACTTCCCAATTTAGCAAGCCTCATCCTGACGTCCACCCTGCTAATACTGAAGATCAGATACAGGTGAGATACCGAGTCGCTTTCATGCATATAGCTTCGTTGCCGGCGTCGGCACGACTCCGACGTACTTATAGTACGCCTCCGTCGTTATCCTCCTGGTCGCCTTGCTCTATACATAAAAGCGACTCGGTATCTATCTTTTGTGCGATGTCTTTATCTTCGTCCCTTACTCTGCTCCGTATACTTGCTTTCTTAATATTCTTTGTTCTCGTTTTTGCCTGTCCGAATTATGGTGATACTGCAACGCAATCTTTGATCATGCGCGACCGGGCCGCTTCGGTTCGCTTTGAAGCAGGACAGGAAGGGGCCGCTAAAGAAGTGTTGCGCCTCTATCCGACCGTTCGATCCGACCTGGGAAGGCT
>JADGQN010000483.1 GCA_017881765.1 Syntrophobacterales bacterium
GGAACCGTGCCACCCTCGCCATTGGCCCCATGGCAGACGGCACAATATTTAACATAAAGCTCCTTTCCCTTTGACGCCTGATCGGTGGTATAGGCAAAAGCCGGTGCCACAAAAGCCAGAATCATTAAACATACAATCAACTGCCAGGTCTTGTGCGACATGCTGTCCTCCTTTTGTTATTCCCCAGAATGTTTATTCTGGCGGATTTTGTTTCAATGGCCTCCATACGAGGCTAGATTGACTTCAGGTATTCAATGAGATCCTTCCTTTCCTGATCGTTCAGTCCCAAGACCAAGAAACCGTCGTAGTAATTCACCACGTCCAGCAAGGTTGCGAATCTGCCGTCGTGGTAAAAGCCTCCCTTCTGATGCGCCCAGAGGCCCTTCAGAGGGGTAGTGCGATAACGTTCATCGGGCGAGCGTTTTGCCTGAAAGTCGTCTATCCCGATCTCCGCCGGTGTATGCATGTTCCAGCCGGGCTCCGTAAAGAGTGGAGGCACATGGCACGTGGCACATTTTGCCTTCCCGTTAAAGACCGTTTTGCCACGCTCCGCTGCTTCCTTATTGAAGGACCCCGCTGGTGGTTTTGGCGCTAAAATAGCGAGCTGGTAGAAATGCAGAGCGGGAAGTTTTGACGTGACTAAATCAGGATTGTTCCGCACATTGCCGAACCCGGCTTTTGCGGCAACAGGGTATTTCGCCGCGTCGTTCAATCGGGAGTCGACGAATGTTCCTTTCCCGTGCATCTGGGTAACTGCGACGTAGGCATTCCAGTGAGACACGGTTCCCCAGCCATTATACGTATGGAGATTGACTCCGGCAAGACCAAAAGCCGCGGGGATTAACGTGGATGCGGTCTTTCCATCGGGACGAAATGCCTTGCCGTCCTGTATGATCTCGGCGTCATATCTCCCCGGTCCCCAACTGGCGAACACCTTTCGCACCGTGGCTTCATCCACACCGAGAAGGTCGGCTACCACCTTCAAATCCGGAGAAAGGTTTACGATTGCCCCGACATTGAGATCACGATTAGGCCAGCCATCCAGCCGACGGCCAATACCGGGGGCAAGAGCATTGTCTACCGTAGAGTGACAAAAAGCACACTGTATGCCGACCGACCGCAGTCCACCTTTGTTGTCGAAGAAACCGGTAACGCCCACGACTGCATTGAGCTTCAACAGAGCAAGCGTGGTCGCCGGATTATCCAGGTCGACCTTGCCCGCTTTGAGCTGCTTAACGAGGGCGGCCGGAAGTGCATCGGCGTCGACCTTCAATCCAACCGCCAGTGCGGTCTTCGGACTCACACCCGGGCCCACGCCGCCAAGCTTGCTGCCCGCGATTGCCTGATGCAGTTTGAGGGTATCTCCCCAGAAGGCTTCATCTCCAAAGGTATCAAAGCGAAAGATTTTCTTACCCTCTTCCACCATTCGCACGGCGTCACCGCGCACCGGGTCTCCCTTCTTAGATGCGGCATTGGAAGTAGTGGCCATGACAGTTACGGCACATAGAATCAAAACCCCCGTTATGAAAAATCGTTTCATCCTTCCCTCCCTTCGTGATGGTTTGATGCTTATTATTTTCTAATATCATCACATAATGACAACAAGTCAAGTACTTATTTGAGTAATTATCTTTCTTTGACATTCATGCTTCACTAGCTTACGCTTCATTATCTATTATCAGGCAGGGAGGCAACGCTTGAATAAGGAAGTAACCGGTGCCCGTAATGGCATTGTCCAGCTTTTGCGCAAGCGCAAGTCTACGGTTGAAAATTTGGCAAGAGAGCTTGGAATCACGGAAAATGCCATCCGCGCGCAGATTGCCCTGTTGCGGAGAGAAGGTCTCGTTGAACCGGTGGGTGAGATGAAGGGCACTCGGAAGCCCGCTGTGATTTACGGCCCTACTCGAGACGTGGATCTACATTTCTCCAAGGCTTATCCGTCAGTGCTTGCCAATTTGGTCGATGTCTTAGCTGACCAGATGTCTCCGAAAGAATTTCGGACTATCATGAAAAAGCTTGGACAAAAGCTTGCGGCCTCAAGACCCCGCCCGGCACGAAACCTGAGAGAACGGGTTGAGGATGCCGTCAAGTTTTATGAGAGCCTCGGGGGGCTCGCTGAGATTGAAGAAGAAGGGAAGGGGTTGATTATCAAGGGATATGGATGTCCCCTTGCGGAGGCCGTCGTTACACATGCAGGAATTTGCGTCGCCATGGAATCCTTAATGAATGAGCTGATAGGAGTTCCGGTCCATCAACGCTGCGACCGAGGTAAGACGCCGAGCTGTCGTTTCGAAGTGGAAGCATCTCTCACGGCTACTACTCGTTGAAATGCTGAACCACTGCTGTCCAAAATAATCCGAAGCGCCCGCGAGCCTTTTTATAGAACAACGCTTTTGAATGGTAGATGCTTCATTCCCGAATGACTGCGGAAATACCCATATTGGAAGCGCCTTCACCGGCGTGACCCCATAGAGATTATCACTAGCTTTTTTCACGTTTTTAGCCCGTAATGTTCATTATCGAGAATCTCAGCCCACGCGTTAGTGTGGGTGCTCTTGATAGCTGACATACTCACCTGATTTTCCCCGTTTCAAAGAACACCAGCAGTAATTCCTTTACAACCTGACGGTTCAATGGAATAATTTCCTGCAACCAGGCCTTCCTGGCAGAGAATCTTTTTCTGGAGGAAAGGAGGCGACCTATGGCCGTGCGAAAGAGTGAAGAGATCGAGAAGGAGGCTCTTGAAACAGGCGCTTCAATGATGGCATTGGCCGTCAGGACGGCCCCGAAAACGCGAGGGATCGACCTGATAAAAACGGCCGTTCTCACCGGGGCGGATTTGGAGCCTTTGGCCAGGGCGATGGAGAAAAAGGTTGGAGAAAAATCGACGGACCTTCCCATCTTCGGCAGAGACGCGGACAGCGTAAGAAAGGCTGCAGTTGTCCTGCTCATCGGAGTCCCACGGGGTCCCAAGAGGATCGAGTTACCCTTTAACTGCGGAGCATGCGGTTACAAGAACTGCGCGAGCCTTGCGGCGGCAGACGGTCGTGAAGGTGAAGATTTCACGGGTCCTGTCTGTGTATTTCAGGCCATCGATCTGGGCATTGCCCTGGGTTCGGCGGTTAAGCTGGCAGCAGACCTGGGCATCGATAACCGGATTATGTATACTGTCGGAGCTGCCGCAAAAAAGTTGCATCTTCTTGATGCAGACCTCATCATCGGTATTCCTTTGTCGGTCACCGGAAAGAACCCGTTCTTCGATCGACCCTGAAGACGGGAAACCGCCGGCTTTGTCCGTTGTTGTCCTGCCGTTCAACATCGCAGAAGCGCGGTCTTGGTGTTAGGGTCGGCCGTTGGGAAAGATCTCTGAAAACATTGCGCACAATGATTAGTTTGTTTATAAGCTTGCCTGTATAGCTGAAAAGAGGTACGTGATGATACATGGTCCGGATA
>JADGQN010000484.1 GCA_017881765.1 Syntrophobacterales bacterium
TAAGGGCTCATGTCACTTCCTTTCCTGCGGCGGGTTGATGTAGGCGGCATCAATCCCCCGGGGTTCATGGTGTGCGTCACTCTGCCCGATGAACGTGACAGCCACGTAGTGGCCCACATCCCAGATCTTTTCTGATTCCAGCTCGCGTTTGAAGTACGGCATGGCGGTGCCGGTGATCCCATTCATGATCTGGTAGTATAAGATCCCGCCTGATATGCCGCGCCCTTGCAGCAGCGTGAAGTTGAGCGGCGGCGGGTAGAGATACGGTTGCGCCGGGCCCATGCCGTCCCCGATGGGTCCATGGCATCCGATGCAGAAACTCTGATATATCCGATGGCCCCGCTTGAGCCCCACCTCCGTGGTCGGGTAAGGGTTGGGCAGCTTCGTCCACGGCTCGGGCACCATGGAGTGGAGCCATTCTACATTCTTGTCAGGACCGGACTCGTAGGCCTCGATGGCCTTTGTCTTCCAACGGCGCTGCCGTTCCATCCGGTAATCCGCGTCCTTGAAGCCCAGTGCCTGCTTATAGGCGATAAGGGCCAGCATCTTCCCCCTGCCCAGATATTCGAACGACGGCATGATCGATTCGGGCCGTATGTAACGGGGATTGGTGTAGTGGGCAAGGTGCCAGTCATCAGGGTGTTCACCACCCTCCTGAGACAGGTCAGGGCCCGTACGTTCAGAGCCCAGCAAGTGCGGCTGTTCGGTAACGTAATCGCCGGAACGGGCAACCCGCTCAGCTCCCAGACCCCAATCGATGTTCCGGATGAACTGTGTGTGGCAATAGGTGCAGCCGTTTTCGATATAAACCTTTCTCCCTTCTTCCTCCAGAGCAGTCCTTGGCCGGAAGATATCAGACGGTTTCTCGCTGATCGTCACCCAGGGGAGGACGACCGAAATGAAGAGGACCGAGGCGAATACGATAAGCCCGCCGATAATAATGAGCTTCATGTTCATTCTCACTGGTCTTCCTCGCTCACCCTTGAGCCGTAGAGGCTCCGTGCAATATTATAGAGACCGACCGCGGCCCCGGTACTGATAAGCACCCCGAAACCGGCCCGCCAGAGCCAATAGACGTGCAGTTCCGGCAGGATCTTGTAGACCACCTCACCGGAGAGCCAGCCACTGCCCTGGATGAGGCCCGCCATGGTCAGGACCGCGAAGAAACCGGTGAGGCCGACGAGCAGGAGCCAGTACTGAATGTCGGCAAGCTTTCGGCTGTAGATTTCCCGGCCTATGATCCGCGGCAGGATGAAGTAGATCCCTCCAAGCGCAATGAAGCCGGAGAAGCCAAAGACGGCAATGTGTGAATGGGCGACGACCCAGTTGGTCAAATGCGTAACGCGCTGGACAACGGGCAGCGCCTGGAAGGGGCCCTGCAGACAGACAAGCAGATACCAGACCAGCCCGGCAAAAACGAACTTCCCGCCGATCTCCTCGTGGATTGCGGCCAGCTTCCCCTTCATGGTGAGCCACAGATTGACGAGCACGGTGAAGACAGGGATGAGCATGCCGATACTGCCGGTTATCGCCACGATCTTGAGCCACGTGGGAGCGGGTGTCTGCAGGAGATGGTGCGTGCCGATATGGGGATAAAACATGAGGATCGTCCAGAAACCGACGAGTGAGAGCGCGTGGCTGAAGAGCGGTGACCTGCTCACGACGGGTATGACATAGTACGAGAGGGCCACAGCGAGAGGCGTGAGAAAGAGCCCCACGACGCCGTGGCCGTAAAACCATGCCAGAATACCATCGGGCATCCCGGTGATGGCGCCGGTTCGGGGGTTCCAGACCGCATTGCCGAAGAAATAGATGAAAAAAGTGAAAACAAGCGCGCCGAAGGCGTACCATATGGAAACATAGAGGAGCTTCTCTTCGCGGGCTCCGACGGTCCTGAGAAGATTATAAAACGTCAGCACAAATGCCACGAGGACAAGGATGTCGACAGGCCAGATATATTCGGCATACTCCCGGCTCTGGGTATAACCGAGCGCCAGCGTAACCGTTCCCGAAGCCACGGCGATGTTCCAGATCCAGAGGGCAAGGCGCCCCAATCCCTCGCTGTAAAGCGGCCTGCGGACCAGGTGAGGCACATAGTAATACATGCAGCCGATCAGGCCGGAACCGACGAAGCCGAATATCATCATGTTGGTGTGGATGGGGCGAATCCTTCCGAAGACAAGCCAGGACACATTCTTGTAAAGCGCGATATCGGGCGCCACCATGGACGAGGCAAGTAAGAGTCCTCCCAGCGTAGCCAGGAAGAACCAGCAGGCAGAAGAGATAAAGAACCCCTTCACCGTCGCATACCAATTTGCATTCAAGTGTATACCTTCGTTGTCGCTGCGTCGCTCTCCTCGACGTACCCTCAGGTACGCCCGGGTACCCGCCGCTTGCGGGTGGGGCTCCTCGCTGCCGCCCGGGGTACCCGGCCGAAGGCTGGGTCGTCCGCATGAATCCAAATTGGTATTGTGGGCGTCATCTCTTTCCGTCTGAATCATGGTTCCCAATGCCCCGTCGAACACGCTCTACTTGTATTCCCGCCTGACTCTGTCATCACGTCATCTGCCGTTTTACCAATAAACGAATCAACTAGTCAACCAGTCAACGGTCTTCCCTCACCTGTGGCACGCCAGCCAGCAGTCGACCTGGGCCTTGTTCTCCCGATGACATTTTATGCAAAAGTTCATTTTAAACTTCTTCGATTGTAACCGGTCCATTGTCTTTACGTCTCCGTGGCACTGCGTACAGTCGAAGCCGGCCCACTTTATGTGGGGGATGTGGTTGAAAAAAACGAAGTCGGGAACCCAAAAAACACGCACCCAGGGCACCGGGGTGTTCGAATCGTAATAGGCCTTCTCCTTCTGGATTTCCGGATGATCCGGGATTATATACTTGTGACAGAAGAAACACTTCTCCACAGGGGGCAGGCCCGCGTTAGCCGAGCGCTCCACGTTCGGATGACAGAAACGGCAGTTGATCTGTTTCACGCCGGCGTGGATCCTGTGGCTGAACGAGATGGGTTGCTTCGGGCCTATCTGTTCCTCGGGATAGACGTAGTAAAGGTAGAACATGGCCGCGAAAAGAAGCGCAGCGAGCCCCAGCCACCCATACCCGCGCCCTGATCTCTTTGTCGCTCGTTCCCCTTCAGCCACTATTCCCTGTCCTCAACCCTTGTCTTGCCCTTGCTCTCTTCACTCGCAACTCGTAACCCGAAACTCATAGAAACTGTTTGGCTTTGTTTACCCTTGCCCCATGACCCGTGCCCCTTGACCCTGTCCTCCTACGGTTCCAGCCTTTCCTTCTTCTCCTCCTGCATCTCCCGAAAGAGCGGGTCGGAAACAGGAAACAGAGGCACCCTCTGAAGAAAGGAGGTGATACTCAATCCCACAAGCCCGAAGAAACCCGCTGTAATCAAAATCTCCGTGGCTCCTATAG
>JADGQN010000485.1 GCA_017881765.1 Syntrophobacterales bacterium
CTACACCGTTCAGGGATGATTATTTGATGTTCCAGCTGATTATCCTTGAAGCCTATCACCTTGATTGAAGCTGCTGTGCAACCCGATGCTTTTCTAAGTTCTATTATTGGTTGATCTTTTTTTATCTGCATACTACGTTTGTCTTCGATTTCAGGGCTGGATTTAAATGGTGCATACCACCTATATAATATGTCGAAAGCTTTCGAGCCGGTTCTTCCGAGATACGTATAGTACGTTCCCTCCTCACGGACACGCCCGTTTCGCGGAGCCATCCTGACCGTATATATATACTCACCTGGGCTAACAACTCCGGGGTTAATAATGCATCCGGTAATATATACATCGTTGCTCACAAATACTTCGTCGTTACACATGGAAGAAGCTTTTGTGTTTGTTCCGATAATCAAGGCAGCCACAAGTAGTGCCGATCCTATGATAACAACAGACTTTTGATTCATGGTACTCCCGTTTGGTTCTTTATTTTTCAATCGAATTTCTTTAATTCTTATAATATATTCTCCGATCCTATGCAATCCAATCGTACAGGACTCTGAGTCGTACCGAGGGGAGAACGTAGGGGCTGTTGGTGGTGCCGATTCTTGCTCCCCTGAATTTAGGCTTGACAGGAGGACTATATGATGTCCCTATTAACGTCATGAACTGGGTTCAAATCGGCTGGATGGTGATAGGCGTCTTTTTAGGTGTGACGGTATTTAAGGGCGCTTTCCCTTTTGCTCACGGGCTTGAGCTCAAGGTTCGCTTTTGGCTTCGGCATGGTAGAAAAGGAAAAATGATTCTGTTTGTTTACTCTGATAGTTCAAACTGGAAGGATTACATAGAAAAAAACATACTGCCTCGCATCGAAGCCCATGCAATCATCCTGAACTGGTCCAAACGCCGTGAATGGGGATCTCGAATGAAGCTTGAAACGAAACTATTCAACCAGTGGGCCGGGCCGGGTGAATTTGTTCCTGTTGCCATTCTGTTTTCGCCCATAGGGAAAGTGAGAACCTTCCGATTATGGCAACTCTCCGAGAAACCTAAACAAGGAAAAATCAGCGTATCCAGGGAAGCCGAACGGGCCCTCTTTGAAACGGTGAAACAGCTAGACCGGTAAGACTCCGCCTCACCATGCATCCGATTGGATCGCCCGCGAATCGGGCTCCCGTGACTTGTTACTCCTACCCCACGACAGAGACAGACCAACACCGAATGGTACAAAAAAGGCCTGAGTTGACGTGTTACTCGCCTTTCTTGACGATCAAGAAGAGTAGGATTTTTTTGCTTGACAGTATGAGACGACCGGTCTATTATTTGTAAATGGCCGGCTGAACGGCAGCACTCAAGGGATGTCACATGCGGGATAACACCAAGACCAGACTGATCGAGATTGGCGCAGAGATCATACATCTCAAGGGTTTCAACCACACCGGCATCCAGGAAATACTCGATGCCGCCCAGGTGCCAAAGGGGTCGTTCTATAACTACTTCAAGAACAAGGAAGATTTCGGACTTCAGGTCGTCGACTACTTTGTGGACTACATGGCCCTTGTAGCTGCAGGAGTTCTGGGCGATCGCTCGATTTCGCCGTTGGAAAGGATCAGGAAATTGCTGAGCGGGTTCATCGAGATATTCAAGGCAAAGGATTACGGCTACGGCTGCCCAATCGGCAACCTTTCGCAGGAAATGGGTGACTTAAGTCCGGCCTTTCGAGAGAAGCTGAAGTTTGCGCTCGATTCATTGGCGAACATCTATTCCGATGCGCTGGCGCTGGCGCAGGAGGCTGGAGAAATATCCGGGGACCTGGATGTCCATGACACCGCCCGCTTCATCGTTTCAAGCTGGCATGGGGCGCTTATCCACATGAAGGCAGTTAAGGGTCCGGAACCGCTCGAGAATCACATCAGATTCATCTTTGATCATGTTTTGAAACGCTAAAAGAACGCGTGAAGGAGGTGAAGTATATGCGTATTGTCTGACGGCTCACTAATGGACCGGTCTATTGGGCGGTCATGATCGTCGCCCGGTGGAGAGCGTTCGAGGTCACAACTACACTATAACAAGCAAGGAGGAGACAAATGGCATCACCAGAGGGACTCAAAGAAAAGATTTTGGCCAAGCTGACCGGCCCCACGCTATGTGCTCTGGCAACAGTGACTGAGGATGGTAAACCGTGGGTGCGCTATGTCATACTGTCCGCGGACAAGAACCTGACCTTGTGGGGGGCGACCTTCGCCAGTTTCCGCAAGGTGGCGCAAATCCGCAAGAAACCTGAGGTTCACCTCGTGACCGGGGCCAAGGATTTGGAGACGGCCGAGTCCTATCTGCAGATCCAGGCTCGGGCAGAAATTCTGACTGACGCCGAAAGCAAGAAGGCTATGTGGAATGACTATCTCAAGAACATTTTTTCCGGTCCCGATGATCCGAATTACGTCGTAATCAAGGTTACCCCATACCGGATCGAATACTCGAAAATGGATCGTACGCCGCCCGAGGTGTGGGAGGCGTGAGTCCAACGCCTTTAGAGCAGAGAGGGGCTGCGTGAACTCTGATGAGCGCCCCACAGTCAAACGATGCCGTGAAAAGGCTTCGGTCTCCCCGCTGGCCATCGCCGGCGGTGGGACTCAGAGGAACGTGGGTTGGCTTGGCAGTTATCGGTGTCGTCGCCTTCCCGAGGAGGACCACACTACAGCTCCGGTTCCGGGAGCGGCAGCGCGTGACGGCTGCTGGGTGGGGCGTGTCTGGGGCCGGGCGCCGCTATGCGTGTGTGCGCCGGCCTGCACTTGTGTCGGCTGTGTCCGGCGGCGTTGCGTCTCGCGCGGCGGTCGCACAAATTCGGCATCCCGTGCCGGGGCCGATTTCTTATAATCGAAATCCTTCAGCATGCGGCGCTCGATCTCCTCGCCGAGTACAGCCTCAATGCTCCAGACAAGGGACTCGTCCTCACGGCTGACAAAGGTGAAGGCGTCGCCGGTCTTTGCGGCACGGCCGGTCCGGCCGATGCGGTGCGTGTACGCATCCGTCGTATCCGGCATGTCGTAGTTGATGACATGGGATATGCTCAAGACGTCGATGCCCCGGGCGGCGATATCGGTGGCCACCAGAATCTGGTACGAGCCCTTGCGGAAACCATCAAGGGCGTCCTGGCGCTTGTTCTGCGAGAGGTTCCCCTGGAGCGAGGCAGCTTTGTACCCTGCTCTCTCAAGTTGTTGCCCGAGGCGTTTGGCCCGGTGCTTGGTGCGCGTGAAGATCAGGATGGATTCCGTATCGGTCTGCTTCAACAGTTCCATGAGAAGTGCGGTCTTCAGATGCTGCTCGACCGGATAGATGGCGTGGGACACGGTGTTTGCCGGAGCCGTATGGCCGATTTTCACCAGCACTGGGTCATGCAGCACCTCGTGCGTCAGTTTTCGGATATCATCGGGCAT
>JADGQN010000486.1 GCA_017881765.1 Syntrophobacterales bacterium
CACAGCATGGCGATGCACTGGGGGATTGGAGCTGCGTTGCTCAATTATGCAAAGCTCGTCCTCCTCGACTCTACGCAGGGTGAGGATATCTGCGAATGGATAGAGAAAGAAAGGGTGACCGCGGTGCCTTCCGTTCCCGCCCTTATTACACGGATGCTCACCATCGAAGGGCTTGAAAGATATGATTTGAGCTCTCTCAAAAAAATATGCCTCGGCGGAGCACCGAGCACGCCGGAACTTCTTCGTGCTGCCTACGACAAGCTCAAATGCGTGGTGATCAATGCATTCGGCTCTTCAGAGGGCACCAATATTTCTACGAGGCTGGGCGACAGCATGGACGTTATTCTCGGGAGCGTGGGTCGGCCCGCCTGCCCTCACGACACGATCAAGATCATAAATGATGCGGGGAAAGAGGTGCCGCAGGGCGCAGAAGGCGAACTCGTCTCAAAGGGCCCGGGTATTTTCACGGGGTACTTCAAATCTCCTGAAGAGAACAAGGAGATATTCACCAAAGATGGGTTCTTCAAGACCGGTGACAAGGCACGGAAAGATCCATCGGGAAATATCACGATCACCGGCAGGATTAAGGACATCATCAACAGGGGCGGTGAGAAGATCAGCGCTCTGGACATTGAGAACCGGCTCAGTGGCCATCCGGCCATTGCTGAGTCGGCTGTCGTCGGCATGCCCGATGCGGTACTGGGCGAGAGAATCTGCGCCTATGTGAAGCTGAAACCGGATGCAACCCTCACATTCGAAGCAATCATTGCCTTTCTCAAAGGGAGGGGGGCGTCGGTACAACAGCTTCCTGAGCGGATAGAATTCGTCAGCGAGCTTCCGATGACGAAGGTGGGCAAGATCGATAAGAAGGCGCTCAGAGAGGATATCAAGAACAAGATAGAAGGGTAACGATCTGCAAGTTGCCGCCTGCGTGGCTGATGACTGAACGGTCGGCAGTACAAAGAGGAGGAGGTTTGACTATGCCTTTGGAAGGTTTCACGCCGTACCCGAAAGAAGATGCCGAGAAATATACGCGGATGAGATGGTGGCTCGGTATGACCTGGGGCGATCTCTTCAACAAGCATACAGATGTCTACCCGGAGAAAATCGGTCTGGTGGACGGAGTGGGCCGATGGACCAACAGGGATTTGCGACAGGCGGTGGATAAGCTGGCCGTCGGCCTTATGGGTCTTGGCATCAAACCGAAAGACCGGGTGCTCCTGCAGCTACCGAACTGGCATGAATTTGTCGTCTCTTTCGTTGCGCTCCAGAAGATAGGCGCTGCCGTGGTGGTGCTCGTCCCGCGCCATAATCAGATGGAGATCAACCACTTCTGCAAGCTGACGGAGCCCGTTGCCTGGATCCTTCCCAAGCAGTACGGAAAGATCGAATACAGGCAGATCATCGATGATGTTGTGAAGGAAAACCCTCAACTGAAAAACATTATCCAGGTGAGGACTGACGGGGCCGCACCCTATCTTGACCTGGAGAGACTGATAGAACAGGCGGAGCTTACGCGCGAAAGTCTCAAGGCGCTCGAAGAGAGGCGACCCGACCCGGACGAGTGCTCCGAAATCCTTCCTACCGGCGGTACCACGGGATTGCCCAAACTGAGCCCCCGAAGTCACAACTCTTACATGACCAATGTCGAGTACCACGCATATCGGTGGGAAATGAACAGTCAGGATACGATCATGGTCATAACCCCCCTCGGTCACAACCTGAGCGTCCACTGGGGAGTGGCAGCGGCTTTTTTTGCGCACGCCAAGCTGGTGCTGCTCGATTCCGTGAAGCCGCAGGATATCTGTGAGTGGGTCCAGCGCGAAAAAGTGACGGCCATCCCTACGGTGCCTGCCCTCATCGCGCGGGTCGTCCAGATGGATGACCTTGCCAAGTACGATTTAAGCTCGCTCAAGAAGATATCGGTCGGGGGCGCCCCGAGCACGCAGGAGCTGGTTAAGAGCGTCTACGACAAGATCGGCTGCCAGTTCATCAACGGCTTCGGCTCTGTCGAGGGTACTTGCTCCAGCACGAAACCGGGTGATAGTATCGACGTCATCTGCGGCAGTGTGGGTAAACCCATCTGCCCGTATGATGAATTGAAGGTCGTGGACCCCAACGGTAATGAAGTGCCGATAGGCGTTGACGGCGAACTCGTCTCCAAGGGGCCCGGCATCTTCACGGGCTATTTCAAATCGCCGGAAGACAGGGCGAAGACCTTTACCGCGGATGGCTTCTTCAAGACCGGCGACCAGGCAAAAAAGGATGAGCAAGGCTACATCTGGATCACCGGCCGTATCAAGGACATCATCATCAGGGGTGGTGAGAATATCAGCGCGGTCGAGATCGAGAACCTCATGAGCGTTCATCCGGACGTCCAGGATGTGGCCGTGGTGGGTATGCCTGACAAGATACTGGGCGAAAGGACGTGTGCCTATATCATACCAAAGCCCGGCAAGAAACCGACCCTGCAGGAGATCGTCGCATTTCTCAAAGGACGAGGCGCTTCGGTGCTGCAGTTGCCTGAGCGGGTCGAGCTTGTCGATGCGTTACCGATGACGAAAGTCGGCAAGGTGGATAAGAAGGCTTTGCGGGAAGATATCAAGAAAAAGGTCGAAGAAACGTAAGGCAGGTAAGGTCCGAAACAGGAAAAAAATGTAGCAGGTAAAGGTAAGGACTAAAGCGAAGGTTAAGTTAGAAACTGACAACGTAGCGTGGCTTTTCTCACAACCTTCGTTCTGGGTCTTTCCTCAACTTGTTCTTGCTCTTAGCTGGATTTTACTTGGCAGTGTTGCGCCAGGCCACGCACGTATGGTATTCTTTTCGTGTTCGGGGCGTGGCGCAGCATGGTTTAGCGCGCTTGCCTTGGGAGCAAGAGGTCGCTGGTTCAAATCCAGTCGCCCCGACCATTTCATCTACCTTTTATCAATCACGGGGTGATCCCGACCCGAAAACGGTAGCCTTGACGACTGAGCACCACACCGTCGGGGGTGATTTCCTCCAGTTTTGCACCTGAATCCAGAGTTTGACCTTCCCGGACCGTCTGCTCATTGATTTTTGTAAATCGTGACTGTGGCTCTACGGTGTAATAGTGGGCAGAGATTTTCAAGCCCGGCAAGCTGTTTTTGACCGCGGGTGGGAGGTCCTTCAGGTCAAGTACCCGTCCGTCGGCCACCGCGGGGCTCTCTGAGCGGACCCGGGGCTCGGACTTGGCGGGTCTCGTTGCAGGAATCTGTTCGGTTCGGGAGATGTCCGGGGCTTCCTTCTTGACGACGGGTGCTGTGGATCCGCTCGCAGTCTTTGGGCTTGCGACCTCTTTCGCGTCGCTTGGCCGTTCCTGTTCTTTGGCTCCCTGAGGGGTGTTTGCGGGAGCCTCCGATGTTCTCTTCTCATAGATGGCCGGCGGTTGCGCCGGAGCCGGC
>JADGQN010000487.1 GCA_017881765.1 Syntrophobacterales bacterium
GATCGGATCACCGCGGCTTTGATTTGCCTTTCTTATCTGCCTTACGTTTCATCAGATATTCCTGCCACGGTGCAAAGTAATAGATTTGCCAGCCCTCGCTCACGCCGGTAAAGTCGTGATCAGCGACATTAGCGTGGATGAGTTCGATGCGTGCACCCCGGCCTTCCGGCCAAAACGTCAGGATCAGCGTCGAATCGATATCCTTGGGCTTCCAGTGAGAGGCTCTCCAGGACTGGACGATCAGTCGCTTCGGCACAACCTGGAGGATCTTCCCTTCCAATCCACCGTCAAAGGCACTGAATTCCGCGCCCGCACGCGCCCCGATGGAAGCAGGCGCGCCAGTGATAGCAGCGTGTAGCTCAGGATCGAGGTACATATCAAAAAGTTCGTCGGGTGATGCCGACAGCGCGGCCGCAATCTGGATCGTACGAGGCATATGCGTCCTCCTTTTTCTCGGAAGTCTAGAAGAGAATCACCGACGCGTCAAGCGGTTTCGGGCGTGAGTGTCTCGGGCGCGAGTTATCCCTTAGTCGCGGGTAGGCCGTCCGCGAGCACTATTTATTCCGTTCTCTAGCGCTCCCGCTCTGACCCGTTGGACGTTTCGTCTCGCTCAAGCTCCAATTGCGAACTTCTCTTTATTCGTTCGGGTGTGTGGCAGCTCGCAAACAGTCGCGTTCACATGTTGCCATGCCTCGGAGCCAGTCGCTTGGGCTGAAGCCACGCTCGTCTTCACTTACGGGTCCCCAGAGTTACCGCGATGTTCACTCCAGGAACAGCGCTCGCGGACTCTGGCTTTCCGGCAGACTTGCAAGTGGAGGCAGAGATTGGGTCAGTCCCATAAGTGATAATCATCTATAGGCGTTGCACCGTGATAAAACTTTTCGGGAACTTTTTGAAGGCTTCCTCTGTCTCATCAAATAGAAGTTCACAACTCAACGCCAGAGGAGGCTATCATGAAACGCGTCGCACGATTGCTCGCATCACTTGGCCTGGCAGTCTGCATACTGTCCGGCGCCGCTCTTGCAAAAACGCTCCCTGCCAATCTCAACGAATCGAACGACAAGACTTTATCCCCCCATTTCTTCCTGAAGAGCGATGATCCGACCGTGGACCGTCTGCCGCTCAAGTCCACAGCCGCTGACGTCAATATTTCCGGAGTCATCGCCGATGTTATTGTCACGCAGGTCTATAAGAACGAGGGCAAGAAGCCGCTGGAAGCCATCTATGTGTTCCCTGCTTCAACGCGGGCAGCGGTGTACGGAATGAAAATGACCATAGGAAAACGGGTAATACAGGCAAAGATCGAGAAACGTGACGAGGCGCGAAAGCAGTATGAAGAGGCAAAGAACCAGGGCAAAAGCGCATCGCTTCTGGAACAGCAACGGCCGAACGTCTTTCAAATGAACGTGGCCAATATCATGCCCGGGGATGAGATACGAGTTGAGTTGAAGTACACCGAGCTGCTCGTGCCCACGGACAGGATGTACGAGTTCATCTATCCGACCGTTGTCGGTCCGCGTTACTCCAACCAGGCGGCGGATGCTGCACCGCCCTCGGAACAGTGGGTACAAAACCCTTATCTGCACGAGGGGGAAGCTCCCGATTATGCGTTCGATATCAACGTGACCATCGCCGCGGGACTGCCGGTCAGGGAGCTTGCCTGCACCTCCCACAAGGTGGGCACACGCTACGAGGGCCCATCCGTCGCGAGAATAGCGCTCGACAAGTCGGAAAAGCACGGCGGCAACCGGGACTATATCCTGCGTTACCGGCTGGATGGTGACCGGATCCAGTCCGGACTCCTTCTCTATCAGGGGGAGCGCGAGAACTTCTTCCTCCTCATGATGCAACCTCCCAAGAGGGTAACCCAGGCTGACATGCCCGGCCGTGAGTATATTTTCATCGTGGATGTCTCCGGTTCCATGCATGGGTTCCCTCTGGAAATCTCGAAGAAGCTCCTCAAGAATCTTGTCAGCAACCTCCGTCCTTCTGACGTCTTCAACGTCCTGCTCTTTTCAGGCGGCTCGTCGCTGATGGCTGAACAGTCGATACCTGCCACTCCCGAAAACCTTCAGAGGGCAATAACCCTGATCGAGCGGCAACAAGGCGGTGGCGGCACGGAGCTCCTCCCCGCTCTCAACCGTGCGCTCAAGCTCACGAAGCCCGACAATTATTCACGCACCGTTGTCATAGCAACAGACGGGTATGTGCAGGTAGAAGAGGAGGTATTTGATCTGATCCGGAACAACCTCGGCAATGCCAACATGTTTGCCTTTGGCATCGGCACGGCTGTCAACCGTCACATCATCGAAGGCATGGCACGCGTGGGTATGGGAGAGCCTTTCGTCATAACCAAGGCCGAAGAAGCGCCAGCACAGGCCGAGCGCTTCCGCAAACTTATCCAGTCACCGGTACTCACGCACGTGAAGGTTGAATTCAAGGGCTTTCAAGTCTACGATCTGGAGCCGGCCTCAATCCCCGACGTACTGGCCGAACGGCCGGTCATCGTCTTCGGTAAATGGCGTGGGGAGCCACGCGGAAACATCATGCTGAGCGGCATATCCGGTGACGGCCGCTACACTGCCGCGGTCGATGTCGGGAAAGTAAAACCGTTGCAAAGTAATATGGCCCTGCGATACCTGTGGGCCCGCCACCGGATCACGCTATTATCAGACTATAACAAGCTCCGGTCTGACGATAAGCGTATCGCAGAGGTAACCAATCTCGGCCTCACCTACAGCCTCCTGACCTCATACACCTCCTTCGTGGCCATCGATTCCGAGGTACGCAATACGGACGGCAAGCCGGCGACCGTCAACCAGCCGCTTCCCTTGCCCCAGGGTGTCTCCGATCTGGCAGTGGGCGGCATCGGCGCGGGTCAGGCGCTCTCATACTTTTCTGCCAGGTCTTCCGCGCCTACGGTAGCCGAGAAGAAGGCCCACAAGGAAGAGGCAGCTTATGACAAAGTCGCGAAACAGAAAGAACCTGAAGCGGCGGCCGGAAGGAGGATCATCGTGAACAGCGTAACCACATCAAAGAATCTTTCGAAAGACGCAGTCGCGGATCTCGCCCGCAAGAACGCAGCGCAACTCACCTGGTGCTACAAGGGCAGTGATTTTAGAGGCACAATGGTCCTCAGACTTCTTATCAATGCGGACGGCACGGTGAAGAACGTATCAGTGGTCTCCAGTACTCTTAACGAGCAGGCATTCGACCAGTGTGCCCTTGAGAAGCTGAGAGGCTGGCGATTCCCCTCGACACGAGATGGCCGTGGGGCCGAAGTAACCATAACGCTCATGTTCGTGTCATAACCGCAAAGCGGGGCCGGATGCAAACCATCGCAACCGGCCCCGCTTCATAAGCTTGCCTATTGGAGTGTCGATGATCGGTAATCCTGAAGTTGCCTGGCTACCCAGT
>JADGQN010000488.1 GCA_017881765.1 Syntrophobacterales bacterium
GGACGATTTCGGATGGAGCCTGCGCCAGCTTGCCCTGGCGGCAAACAAGTATGATCTGCCGCAGGATGATCTGAACCTGATCCTGGGAGGCAATGCGGTTAGAATCTATAAGATGGAAGACAAGGTGCCTCACAAGCGGCTGTTTAAGGAGTACTTCAAACAGTGAGCAGGGAACAGTGAATAGTGAGCAGTCGGGTGTGAGCAGCGAAATGCGGAATGGGCACTTCGTTATGCGCAGCCCATCTGCACTGGTGACTCTTCTACTGCTTACTTAAATTGTATGGACGGGAGTGAAGAATGAGCAAGAGAGACTATTTGGAAGGGGCTACACCATATCCGCCGGATGTTATCGAAGAATACGCCGCTAAAGGCTGGTGGCTGAACATGACGTACGGCGACCTGCTTGACCGGTCCGCATCACTTTACCCCGATAAGCCGGCAGTGATCGACGAAAATAGCCAGCTCACGTATGCGCAGCTGAAGGAAAAGGTGGACCGATTGGCCATTGCGCTCTTAAAGCTGGGGATCAAGAAATATGATCGCCTGCTCCTGCAGCTGCCGAATCGACACGAGTTCGTGGTGGCTTTTTATGCGATGCAGAGGATCGGGGCCGTACCGATCCTCGCGGTTCCCCGCCAGGAATATAGCGAGATCTCACACTTCTTCAAGATAATGGAGCCTGTCGGCTGGGTCGTGCCCGTGAGGGACGGGAACCGGGAGTTCTTGCCCTTGATCGACAAGATCCGCGCAGAATCGACGAGTCTCAAGTATCTCATCATGGTCGAGGACAATGAGCCGCTCCCGTCGGAGGCCTTTTTTTCCATGAAGAAGCTTATCGAGGATGTAAAGCTCGATGATTACCCTGCTGACTATTTGCGCCAGTTTCGTCCGGACCCGAACGACGTGGCTGTCATTTACCTCACGGGCGGTACCACGGGCCTCCCCAAGGGCGTGCCCCGCACCCACAACAGCTTTCACACCAACGTTCGCTATACCAATTCAGCCAATACCCCTGATGACGTGTGCGGTCTGGTCACGCCCATCGGCCACACGATGGCGCACCAGGGACCCGTAGGTGGCTCCATCATGTACGGTTGCACGCTGGTGCTGATTCCGGTGCCCCGGGCAAAACCGATCCTGGAGGCCATTAAGAAATACAAGATCACGAAAATTGGATTTGTACCCACGCAGCTCGAAGATATACTCAATTACCCTGACCTCGACAAGTACGATCTCAGTTCGGTAAGGATGGTAGGCACTACCGGGGCTCCCTTGCGGTCTGATACCGCTGAGAGGGCCGCGGCTCTTCTGAAGAAAATAGGCGCAGAGTTCCGCGGCAGCGGTTTTGGTTCTACGGAAGGACCGTGCGCCGGGAGCCATGGCATAAAGCGGCAGGAGGTTCCTCGCGGCGCTATCGGACGGCCCATGTGCGAGGGTGACCGCTGGAAGGTCCTTGACGACGAGGGGCGTGAGTTGCCGCTCAATGCCGAAGGGGAGCTTGTCGCAAAGGGTCCGTGCGTCTTCACGGGGTACTACAGGTCGGAAGAGGAGAACACGACGATCTTTACCCGGGACGGATATTACAAAATGGGGGACCTGGGAAAAATTGACGAGCAAGGGAACATCTATATCACCGGCAGGAAGAAAGATATTATTCAGCGTGGGGGTGAGGGCATCATACCGAGCCAGATAGAGAACCTGCTCCACCAGCTCTCCGCTGTTCTGGCGGCGGCTGTGGTGGGCATGCCTGATGCGCGCCTGGGCGAGCGCGCTTGCGCCTACGTCGTGCTCAGGCCGGGGCAAACCCTGACGTTTGACGAGATGATCGCAGGCCTTAAGGGATTGGGCGCCGGCGTGCTTCAATTTCCGGAAAGGCTCGAAATCGTCGAGGAACTGCCAAAGACTGCTGTAGGAAAAGTGGACAAGAAGGCATTGCGCGGCGAAATCACGGAGAAGCTGAAGGCGGAAGGGGTGGTCTCGTAACCGGTAAATAGATGCGAGGTTGCATGGCGGTAAGGAGCGTTCATCGGTCCAGCTGGTTCATTTTGCTCATAGTGGTCCTGGCCAGCGTGGCAGGTCCGCTCAATCAATTCAAAGCCCCACCCGTGCTGCGACTGCTCATGGATGCCTTCTCCGTGCCTATGAGCGGGGCCGGGCTCTTCATGTCGGTCTTCTCCTTCGCAGGACTTATCCTGGCCATTCCGGGAGGCTTCATCTTTCAGCGATTGGGCTACAGGATTACAGGTCTCATAGCCGTGCTCGCCATTGTCATTGGTGCAGCCATGGGGGCCATGAGCCTCAATGCGGGGACGATGCTGACAAGCAGGTTTATAGAAGGCATCGGCAACAGTTTCATTGGGATGGTGGCACCGGCCGTCATTGCGCTGTGGTTCACCATCGAGCGGCGCGGGAAGGCCATGGGCATCTGGTCTGCCTGGGTCCCGCTCGGGTCGATCATCATGTTTGCGGTCGCCCCTTTTCTGGCCGGGCGGTGGAACTGGCAGGGTGTCTGGTGGTTCGGCTGCTTCTACGCCGTATGCGTGGGACTGCTCTTCTATGCCTTTATATCCCCGCCGCCTCAGCAAGCGGCCGCCGGAGAAACAGTCATCCCGCTGCATACGCACACCAGGGGCGGTCTCCGGGGTGTGCTTCGCAACCGGGACCTGTGGCTTATCGGCTTGCTCTGGTGCTGTTTCAGTTTCAGCTTCACCTCTTTCCTGACCTGGGCGCCGACTTTTTTACGCGATGTGCACGGCTTCTCCCTCGCACGCGCTTCCTTTCTGATGAGCGTGATGGCGATGCTCGGCATTGTCGGATGCCCTATTGCCGGCTGGGTATCAGACAGGTTAGGCTCCCGAAAGGTCGTCTGTGTGATACCCATGATGGCGATGCTCGTACTCTGGCCGCTGGCTTCAATGGCGGGAGACAGGCTCTTTTCCTTCCTGGCGATGGTGATAGCCTTCCTGGCCGGGTTTCCTCCCACGGGTATTTTCTCCGCGGGTTCGGAAGCGGTGAGGGACGAAAAATTACGGGGCATGGCCATGGGCGTGATCCAAATCGGGCAGAACGTGGGCCTGCTCCTCGGTCCGCTTGCCTTCGGCTCGATAATTCAGTTTTTTGGAGGCTGGCAAATGGCCTTTTGGGCGCTTGTTCCGGTCACGGCCCTGGGGATCGTGGCCGGTTGGATGGCCAGAATGGAAACGGTATAAAGGGCGTGGGTTATTGGGTTATAGTGTAGTGATGGTGCAGGATTGCGGTATGAGTGCGAAAGAGGTTGATGGCTCGACAGTGAAAGAAAAATAGGGAAAGGAGGAACGTCGGTATGAGAAGTGCGAAAGTTGTTGTGGCCACGGCATTGGGACTCTGTCTGTTCTTGCTGCCTTTCTTCGTGAGCTTTGCGGCTGAACCCG
>JADGQN010000007.1 GCA_017881765.1 Syntrophobacterales bacterium
CCGGCCTCGAACCCGAAGACGATCATCTGCGAGAAACTATAGCCCGACAGGCGACATGCGCCGTGCACAGAGCCCATGATCTCCCCGGCTGCAAAGAGCCCTGGAAGCGTTGTCTCGGTCTTCTCATTGACCGTCACTCCACCCATGATGAAATGGGAGCCGATGAGAAGCTCGATCTTGTGGTCGCGCGGATCGATGTCGAGTGATTTGATCAATCGTCGGCGCTGCGCCCAGTTCCTGATAAGAAGCTTCGAATCGATCCCCGGAAAACCTCTTTGGTCGATAGAGATCGGGCCATTACCCTTTGCGATCTCAAAGTAGAGCTTTTGCACCAACTCATCTGCATAGGACGCGGCCCGATACCGGGAAACATCATCTTCAACGACTTCACCCAGGCGATTCACGTAGGGCCCGTTCCAGAATTCAGGGAAGTAGCGAATGTAGAGAGCACGGGGGCTGGAAGGAAGGGGAATGAACTGGATCATTTCCATGTCTACCAGTTGGGCGCCTGCCCGGAGGGCCATTATGTGTCCTGTGCCCGATGCGTCGGTCGTCACACCGAAAGGATTGTTACTCGTATGAGGATAGAGCTCACCGGCACTCCCGCCTGTCGCGAGCACAACCGCCTTCGCTTCAACGCTGAACAGCTCACCGGTCACAAGGTCGAGGAGCATTGCTCCTGACACCACACCATCCGACGTGAGAAGTCTTGTCACCAGTACCGTCTCTCTAAGCTCGATATTAGATCGACGGACGATGTGCTCCCTCAGTTTCCGCAGGGCCGGTGTGCTCTGCACGCAGACCGATCGGGCGCGCAGCGGTATCACCTCCACATCAAGCTCCTGCAGCCGCCGGCATGCGTTCTTGATCTCGTGCGTCGTGAGCCAGGCCGCACCCTGATGGTTCAGGAACCGTCCTGTATTGATCATCAGTTTGAAGAGGTCTTCTTCAGAGCCGGCCCCGGCCGTGCCGCCGTTGGCGGTCGGTGTGAGCCCGCTCATGCCGATCGGCCCCTTTGACACCAGCATTACCTTGAGGCGCTCATCCTTCGACGCCTCGATTGCGGCGAGTGCACCCGCGCCGCCGCCCCCGATAATTAAGACGTCACATTGCTTCGTTGTATATGACACGGCTTATCTCCCGATCATCGTATCATTCTGCTGGCCTCGCCGGCTCTACGTTCAGTATGATACCGCCGTCTTTGCCTACGAGCACCGTGTTGCCGACCATCGCGTAGTTATCGCCGCTTTCGGCAGTCATCCTCAGGGCAAAGGTCATCCCCTCCTTTAGTTCCCCGGGGGTCTCCTCGGTGAGCAGAGGTTTCTCGCTAAGCCCAAGGCCGATACCGCCGCCGAGGCCAAACGGGGCCAGGGCTTGATGGCCCTTTCCAGCCATAACAGCGGACGCCTTCTTGCAGAACGCCGAAATCGCAACACCCGGTTTCATCGCGGCGCAGAGCTGCTGAAAGCCTGAGATGATTCCTGGGCTCGTCTCTTCGACAAAAGAACCGGCCTTGAAAGTAAAGGTGCGTATCGCTTCTGCCCAGTACCGTTCGAACTCCACACCCAGGTAGAAGATCACTTTCTCTCCATCCGCCATCGGCACATAATCGGCCGGCCCCACGGAACATCCTTCCCGGCCGGGCTTCGCGAGAAGCATCCTGAAATCTTCTGCGCCTTCGAACCGGGCTTGCCTGTATAGGGCTGCCTCGATTGCCCGCTGACTCGCACCCTCGAACGTGGTCTCTTTGAGGAACATGGTGAGCTTGCCGACAATCCGTGCGGCACGTCGTACCTGGTCGCTTTCCCGGACGGACTTGCATATCCGGAAATCGGCAAGCATGTCGTCCGCATCTTTGAACGTGCAGCCCTCCAGTGCGCTCGTGAGCGTACGATACTGCTGAAAGGGCATACGCTTCAGACCAGCCAGGCCGACCGTTCCCACGTTCACCTTCGTTTCTTTCAGATATGCGGCAGACTCTTTCGGCAGATCACCTGCCGCCACCAGGTCACCGACGGTAAGGGTCTGCTTGAGGGACGGAAGGCCCCTCGACGATCCCTCAAAAAACGTGACAACCTCACCTTTCCGCGGAATAGCAACGAGCGTTCCCCGGGTGAGGCGAATAACAAAATTCGTGAGATACGCGGTATCGCCGCAGTCGGTGAGCCCCGTGGTGTAGACGAGGAGGAGGTCAAGCCCCCTTCCCGCCATTGCCGTTCGAACCCGCTCGATCCGGGCTTCGAACTCCTCTTTGGGCATGTTGACGCTGTCCCAGACATTCCGGCCATTCTTCAATGCAGGCTGCATCGTCTCCATATCAGACCTCTTTTACGTAGAGCTTCGTTTCTGTCGCGGCGAGCCGCTGTATGCCGTTTATGCCGACGAGGACCGTTTCCCCGCATGCGAGGTAACCCGTCTCAGGGATGTACTGGTTCGGATGAACCACCACAGCCTGGAGTCGCTCAAAGGCTGCCTTCGTGTTGTCGTCGATCACGCCGCCGGGCGCGATCGATCCGATGCCGAACCCGTGCCCCCGAGCCCTCATGTATGGCGGGTAGCAGTATTTAGCGTAGCCCGCGTCGCTGATGACCTGGTTCATCGCCTTGGACATGGCTGACGCTTCCACCCCGGGGCGTATCTGGGCGAGCGACTCTGCAAACGCGTGGAGCAGCATCCGGTACTTTTCGTAAACAACGGGCGCCGGCTCACCCAATGTCATCGTTCTGCAGAGCTGAACGAACTGCCCTTCACAGACGGGAGTGATCTCGCCAATGATGATGTCGCCCTTCTTGAGACGTCTGTCAGTCGGCTCGTGCATCTCATAATTGTGGGATCCCGAGCTGATCAGAATGAAGATGTCGTCCGCTCCTTCCGCGCGCATCACGTACTCCATTTCCGCCGTAAGGTCGTACTCTCTCATGCCGGGCCGCGCGCATCCTACGAAGGCCTCGAACCCGAGGTCGGCGATTCTCGATGCGCGATAGATGATTTCCAGTTCGCGGGCGCTTTTCTCCCGCGCCAGCGTCTCGACGATGGCATCCGTTGGCTCCAGCTTTACCTTGCCGGAGATGGCCGCATAGACCTCTTCCGACATTTCCCGGCCACCGACGAGACCCATGGTCCCGTTCACGCCGTACCCCTTCACTATTTCGAGGAGGTCATCGGTGAAACGTGAGGTGCCACGGACATCCGTGATCCATGCTTTAGCGGCCATCCTCGGCGCGTCCCAGACGGGCTCCACGAGGAGCGAGACCCGGCCGTCTTTTGTCACGACGGCGCAATTTCTCGGTCCCAGCGGCCTCGCTTCACAAAAATAGGTCAGGTAACTCGGCCCCAGAATGCTGCATGTGCCGCCCGAATAAATGATCAGCCCGTCCAGCCCCTTCTTATTGATCAGTTCCAGAGTCTTTTCCAGCTTGAGATTCGGATCGCTCATCACGTCACCCTCACTTGAGTAACTTAAATTCGCTCTTGTGCTTCACGATGTACGGATTGATGCCACCAGCCTCCAATATCCCCATGATGAAGTCAGGGAAAGGCTTCGCCTGAATCGTCTCGCCCGTGGTGAGGTTGTCGATCCGTCCCGTTTTCACGTCGACCTGTACGCTGTCGCCTATGTGGATCTTGTTGATTTCGTCCCCTATCTCAAAGACGGGGAGGCCCGAGTTAAGGGCATTGCGGTAGAAGATACGGGAGGCACTGTGGCAGATGATCACACCGATGCCCTTCTTTTTCAGGAAGAGAGGCGCATTCCTCGACGAGGAGCAGCCAAGGTTCGACCCGCCCGCCCAGATGTCGCCCTTGTGCATCTTTTTGGGAAACTCGGGCAGGAGCAGCTCGCCTATATGCTCCAGCATAGGTTTCTCCCCCATATGCAGCCAGTGGCTCGGCGTTATACTCTCCGTATTCACGTTGTTGCCGACCCTCCAGACCGCGCCCTTCACGATCCATCCTTTCTTGCTTGTCCCGGTTTTCTCTGTCGCCATGATCATTACCTCCTACAGGTAGTTCCGCGGGTCCGCGATTTTTCCTTCTATCGCCGTGGCCGCACAGGTTGCTGGAGATGCCAGATAAGAGAAAGAACCCTCCGCGGTCCGACCCGGCCAGTTGCGCGGTCCCGGGTGCATCTGTACCTCGCCCGGGGCAAGGTGGCCAATGCTCAGGGTCTGACACGTTCCGCAATATGCCGGAAACAGATTGCAGCCGCTTTCCACGAAGACCTGAAGAAGCCCTTCGGCAGCGCACTGCTTCATTACCTCATCGGTGCTGGGGATAACCAGGGTACGCGCCTTCACCTTGTGCCCTTTCAATATCTTCGCGGACTCCCGGAAATCATAGATGCTGCCGCCGGTACAGGTGCCGATGCAGACCTGATCTATCTTCACTCCCAGCGCTTCGGAAAGGGGCTTTGTGTTCTCGGGAGAAGATGGTGCGCAGACCTGGGGTTCCAGGTCTGAGACATCGAAGTTATACGTCTTCTCGAAGTGTGCATCCGGATCACTCTTAACCATCTCGTACGAATGCTTTACCCTGCCCTTCAACCACTCGACCAGGATCGCATCCGGCTCGATGAAGCTGCACTTGGCGCCCAACTCGGTAGCCATCAGTGTAAACGGAAACCGCAGCGGCACGGGCAGTGAGTGGATGTACGGGCCGTCCCATTCGATGCACTTGTAAACAGACGCGTCCATACCGACCTTACGTACGATGTACTGAATCACGTCCCTCGGGTAGACGCCTTTCTTTGTTTGTCCGGTGATGACATACTTGTGAGTCTCAGGTACTTTGAACCAGAGGGTACCTGTCAGGAAGACCTGGGACATTTCGATACCGGACTGCGCGGAGATCGCGCCGACCGCACCGTAAGCAGGCGTATGGGAATCGCCGAAGACGCAGAGGGCGCCGGGGAAGGCGTAACCCTCTTCCATGATGATGACATGGGCGATGCCGGTGCCGAAGTTGAAGACGCGTATGCCCAGCTTTTCAGCCCAATCCCTCGTCTTCTTCTGGTCCTCCGCCAGCTCGTCACTGTGCCCCGTGCAGAAATGGTGCCCCATGAACATGCCGATCTTCGATGGATCGAACACGCCCGTCATCTCACCAAGCGCTGTGAACTGCTCATACTTCTTTGCGTCAAATCCCTCGTGCATGCCTGCATAATCAATATTGCAGGTCAGGATATCACCGGGTGACACCTTGTCGACGGGCTTAACTGAATGTTTCATAAGAATCTTTTCAACTGCTGTGTATCCCATAACTTTTTCACCTCTCATAAAGTAGTGTTTAGTGCATAGTGACTAGTGTTAGGCGTTAAGTAAAACCCGCAAAAACTCTTTCTACCTTTCTAATGGTCCATGCCGTGAGGTCTTCCGTTCCGGGTTCTTTGGACCCCGGACCCTCGCCCCTGGACCCCGTTCTTACATCAGTGTTTCAGAAAAACAAGGCTGATCCACGGAATGTAGGTTATAACGAACATGCCGATGAGGAGTAATATAAAAAACGGGAATATACCCTTGATCACCTCATTGAGCGGCTCCTTGCAGACGGCGCTCATGACATAAAGGTGCATGCCGATTGGAGGCGTCAGGAAGGCGAGCTCCATGTTGATCGTCATCAGGATCCCGAAGTGGATACCGCTGATACCCAGCTGCTGCAGTATCGGGTAGACGATCGGCACCACAATCAGGATCTTCGTGGTGGGAGTGAGGAACATGCCCATGATGAAAATAGAAATGTTCATGATGGCGAGAAACATCCACGGGCGCAAGTCGTAAGCCGTTATCAGTGCAAGCACGCGGTCTGACAGCTGCTCCATGGTGACGAGGAAACCGAAGAGTGTCGCAGCCATCATGACAAAATAGATCATCGACGTGAGCACCACCGAATCGTTCAAAATTGAGACGATCTCCTTCATGCCGATGTTCCTGTAAACAAACGTGCAGACCACCACAGCATAGAAGACTGAAACGACGGAAGCTTCGGTAACCGTAAAGACACCGCTGTAAATACCACCCATGATGAGGATGGGCATGAGCAACGCCCATATGGAGCTCTTGAACTTTGCCCAGACTTCCGACCAGGAAAAGAAGTCGCCGGGCGCCGGCCGGCCAAAGCCACCGTGGCGGCAAAGGAACCAGACCTCGATGCAGATCGCAGCGGCCAGGATGAATCCCGGCAAGAATCCCGCGATGTAAAGCTCGGAGATCGACTCTCCTGAGACCGCGCCGTAAATGATCAGGATCGTTGAGGGGGGAATCAATATATCGAGGGTTCCTCCCGCCCCGATCAACCCCATACAGAACCGCTTCGGATAGCCCTTCTCCATCATCCAGGGAATGGCGATGAGGCCAAGGGTTGCCGCAAGGGCCGCACTGACACCGGAGATAGCGGAGAAGATAACCGCCGCGAACATGACGGCAATGGCCAGACCTCCGTCAATGCGTTTCAGGAATGCATAGCCGAGCTCCAGCAGCGGCTTGGCGAGGCCGCCCTTCATCATAAGGTTACCCGCAACAATAAAATAGGGGATCGCGATCAGTGGGAGCTTGTTGATGCTCCAGAACAGCTTGGGTGCAACCCCATCCATTTTGATAAGGTTGAAGTAGAGGAGACAGGCGAGCGAAGTGATGCCCATGGCAAAACCGACGGGCATTCCGGAGAAGAGCATCACGAGGAGCAGGATGACCAGCGCCGCGGTTACATTGATACCTGTGGTTAGTATGTAGTAAAGAAGCAGTGAGCCTGCGACAATAACCAGAACGATAGGATCCTTCCACACTTTCTGTCCCGCCAGCAGCCCCCGGAGCATGGCGATCCGCTCGCCCATGCGCAGGGCGAGCAGGATGCTGCCAAGGGGCATGATCAGGTAGGGGATCCACATGGGGAATTTCAGGTAGCTCTCGGACGTGATATTTGCCGTATACGCCTTCTGCACAAAGAGATATCCTCCATAGATCATAGCGAAAACAAAAAGGAGCCCCAAGATCGCGTGATAAAAGTGGAGGGTATTTCTCCGTTTTTCCGCAAACTTTTCAATGAAGAGGTCGACACGGACATGCTCATCTTTCTTGATCAGTGAGCTGATGCCGAGGAAGGTGCTCCAGACGACCGCGTAGACGGAGATCTCGTCCGACCAATCGAGCGACCAGTGGAATATGTATCTCGCGCAGACGCTGTAGAAGGTAAGAATCAGGGCAAAACACATGATACCGCCCGACACCCAGATCTCGATGGCGTCCCACTTGGCAATAGCCCGCGAAACCACGCCTCCCTGTCCGGGCGCATTTACCGCGACGTTGCTGTCCATTTCCTCCTCCTAATGTCTGGCTTGCCCAATCTTTCCGCCGGGCGTCACCAGCGAGTTTCAGCGCTGAATTACTTCTTTCCTTTCGTGATCCGCTCCACTTCCTGCTGGACCTCCTGCACCAATTCTACGCCTATCTTCGGGGTAAATTCCGTATAGACCGGCTGCAGGGCCTTTCTCCAGATTACGACGTCGGCCGGTGTGAGTGTATAGACCTGGCCGCCTTTAGCCGCGATCTGGTCGAATACCTGTTTGTCATCCTGCTCGATCTCTACGCGCTGCTCCTTCTCAAGCCGCTTCGCGCATTGCCAGACGCCCGCGCGCACATCCGCGGGCAGCTTATCCCACCATGCCTTGCTCGCAACCAGAAAGATCGAGGAGGAGTTGATCGTGCCCGCATTGGTGACGTACTTCTGCACGTCGTAGAGCCGCCGCGCATAGAACGCGCTGCTTGGTGTGAGCCCGCCGTCGATCATCCCCTGCTGGAACGACGTGTACATCTCTTCCGGGACAGAGACCATTGACATGGCGCCCATAGCCTTCAGAGAGACCGCACCCATCGGACCGGGAGATCGCATCTTCAGCCCTTTGAAGTCGTCGGGCTTCTTGATCGGATGTTTACTGTTGTGGATGGCGTACGAACCGGAACTGACCATGGCCAGCACGAATGCGCCTTTTTGCTCGAATTTGCTGTAAATCCTTTTTCCCACGGGACCGTCAAAAACCGCGTACTGGACAGAGTCGTTGGGAAAGAGGAAAGGGAGGTTCTTTATGTTCCAGCTCGGCTCGATCGGCTCGAAAATGGAGGCAAGCACATAAGCAATCTGGACCTCGCCTTTAAGTACGGCCTCGATCTCCTCCTTGCCGCTGTATAGTTGGGCTGCCGGATACGCGCGCACGCGGACCTTGTTGCCCAGAGCCTCCTTCACATAGGTGGCGAGGCGCTCGATGCCGACACCCATCTGCTGCTGCTTCAACTGGATCGTCGTGATCTTTATGTCGACCGGCTGCTGCGCCATGACCCCCGCGGGGATCGCGGCGACGAAGAGTAAAACGAGAAATGGCAGCGCCGCTAATCCATGTTTCGTTTTCATCTTCCCATCCTCAATACGTCTCTTCCCTGTTCAGCCTTTTCACTTCTTGCCCTTGCTCAACTTTTCCACTTCCTGCTGGATGTCCTTCACGAGATCAGCGCCGATCTTCGGCGCGAATTCGGTGTACACGGGTTGCAGCGCTTTTCTCCATACTGCTTCGTCTGCCCTGGTAAGGGTATAGAGCTGGCAGCCTTTCGCCGCAATCTGTTCAAAGAGCTTCTTGTTATCCACCTCGATGTCAGCGCGCTGCTCCTTTGTCAGTTTCTGTATCGCCTCGGAGAGGCCGGCGTGTATGTCTGTCGGGAGCTTGTCCCACCACGCTTTATTCGCGATCAGCGGGGCCAGAGTCGCATTGAGCATGCCCGCATCAGTCACGTATTTCTGAACATCATAAAGTCTGCGCTGATAAAAGACCGTTGCGGGATTGGCCCCACCGTCGATCATGCCTTGCTGAAACGCGGTGTACATCTCCTCAGGCACGGAAACGACGGCCATCGCACCCATAGCCTTGAGCGTTGCAGCGCCCATGGGGCCGTACGAGCGCATCTTCAACCCTTTGAAGTCATCGGGCGTCTTGATCGGACGTTTGCTGTTGTGAATTGCCACATCGCCTGATGAGGCCAACGAGAGAACGACTACGCCCTTCTGTTCGACGTTCGAGAAGAGCCTTTTGCCCAAAGGCCCATCCAAAACCTTGTAAGTCGTATCGAAATCGGTGAAAAGATAAGGGAGCTTGATGATCTCAACCCTCGAATCAAGGGGCTCCAGGACCGATCCTATGACATAGGCGAACTGGACCTCGCCTTTCATGACGGCCTGGACTTCCTCCTGGCCGCTGTAAAGCTGGGCGGCCGGGTAGGTACGCACGCGAACCTTGTCCCCCAGCCGATCCTTGATGTACTTGGCGAGACGGTCGATGCCGACGCCCATCTGCTGCTGCTTGAGCTGGATCGTCGTGATCTTTATGTCAATCGGCTGCTGTGCGGACACGTGACGAGCGTCGGTCAGGATGATTGCCAGCAACAGCATCACACTCAATGAAACTGACAGAAATTGTTTCCTCATGGCTCTAACCCCCTTTGTGTTTTTCCTCAAACGATCATGCGCTGGTATTTCTCCAGCCATTCAGCGTAGTCCTTGAGCGCCCTTTCCAGCGGATATTCAGGCACGTAGCCAATTTCATCCCGCGACCGCGATATATCCTTCGGTTGCGTATTCGGATAAGGAAAACCGGCCGCACCTGTTTTCGAAACATGCTTCAGCTCGATCTCCACTTTCGGAAATATCTTTTTTACCGTGTCGATGAGATCCTGGAATGTGACAAACTGGCCGCCTGAAACCGTGTAGACGCGGGCTTTGATCTTTTCCGGTGCGGCGTCACAGGCACAAATGCAGGCTCTCGCAGTGTCCTTCGAATAGACGTAGTCGGCCCCGCCTCCGTAGCTGAGAAGAGGGTCTTCAACGACAACCTTCTTGCCCGCAATGGCAGGCCTGATGAACTGGTCGATGGTCCTTCCCGGAATGCTGCTTGCGGTGCCGAGAAAAGGACCGAAGACGGAACCCAGGCGCACGGTGACAAAGTCGACGTTGTAAAGTTGATGGTAGCAGAGCCCTATGTATTCGCAAGCGAACTTTGTGACCGGGTAGACCGCCTTTGGCCTGTGGGTGAGCATCTTCATCTGAAAGTCCGGCTCTACCGGCTCAGGCCAGGCAGGGTCGACCGCCCCGAAGGATACGAGGCCGGTGCTCGTGAAAACCACTCTCTTGACGCCTTCGAGCCGAGCCGCCTCGAGAACGTTCGCTGTTCCCATGATATTCACGTTGATGCCATCGTAGGGTCTTTCCCGCACCCCCGACAGGAGCATACCTGCTGTATGGATAATGCGGTCGATCCCTTCTTTCCGTATAGTATGGATAAGATCGGGCATACTCAAAAGGTCGCCTCTCACGATCTTCACCTTGCCGGGATCAACGACCGTTGACAGATGGTGAAGCGGTGGGGCAGCATCGAAGAGCAAAAACTTATCTCCACGCTCAAGTAACTGCGCGGCGATTTGAGAACCGACCATCCCTCCTCCAGTCACTAGAATAGCCATATCCGACCCTCCTTTCGGTAAGCAGTATGCAGTAAGCCGTAAGCAGTTTCAACCTAACTACGTTTTTACTGCTCGGTGCTCACTGTCTTTTTCAAATCGTCTGCTATCTCTTCGAGTCCAAGCCCCACGAGTTTCTCTCTCGCTGGTATTCCGGTCTCTTTATCCCATCCGCATACCGCGTAGAAAGCGTCCACCAGGGGCTCGAGCTGCACGCCCTGCCCCTTTCTCGCCTTTGCGCCCGGGAGATTCTCTTTAAGGAGTCGCTCAGGCAGGGTATCCCAGCTCCGGCGAAGCCCCTCTCTCACGTTAAATGAACGCTCAACGTTACTTCCCCGATCGCCGATAGCGTATAGCTCGGCAACCCCTCTATCCAAGCCCGTTACGCCCCGAAGCAGTGTGGCGATTACCTCGTCTTTAACACCGACTGCGAGAAACGTGCAAAAAATCGCCGAATCGCAGAAGACCCTTCGTTCGCGGCTGGCCTTAACGAGAGCGGCCTCGGTCTGCGTATCGATCTCCTGGCCCTGCATCGGGTCTTGAGCGGTGAATCCGCCCGCGTGGTGGCATCCGCCGCGTGGCCCGCAGGCATAGACTAACGCCATACCCTTCGCGACCCTTGGATCGTAACCGCCGATCTCCATGCCTTTGGCATGTATGGCAAAGCTTTCAGACCCCTTGCCGAATAGTTCCGCCATTCTCTTCGTGCCGAGGGCTACGGTTTCTCCAAAACCTCGCCGGTACCCGATATCTTTTATCAGAGGATCCAGCACTGAGGCGTTTCCGAAGCGCAGGTCCAACCCGCCGGTCTCTTTCTTGGTAATGATCCCCTTTTCGTAACACTCCATGGCGAAGGCTATCGAGACCCCCGTTGACATGGAATCGAGGCCGAGACTGTTGCATAGGAATTCGCCGTTGATCACTGCCTCGACATCGCTGATACCACAGCACGTCCCGAGGGCATAGAGCGTTTCATATTCGGGTCCCCGCGTGTGGAGCGGTGCGTAAGGCCCTTCCCGCAGTGCTACTTCCTTGGCGCATTTAGCCGTACAGGGGGCCGCACAGTATGTGCTCTTGACGATAAGGCCTTTCTTTTCCATCGCCTGACCGCTGATCGCCTCATATCGTTCGTCGGATCCTTCTTGAAAATTCCTGATCACCAAACCGCCTACGCTATTCCTCTGCGCTATAGCACCCATGGTTCCATAAGCGGGGAACCGTTGAGAGAGCATAGGGTTGGCCGCTATAGCTTTCTTGGCCTGTTTCATTGCTTCCATGAAAATGGCGGGTTCGGCCAGTTCCGGCCTTTGCTTTCTGCCGCTTACCACGACGGCCTTCAGATTTTTTGACCCCATAACCGCGCCGGCGCCGCCGCGCGCCGCGATTCTTTCTTCGTTCACGATCCCGGCATAAGGCACCAGCCGTTCACCCGCGGGGCCGATTGTCGCTATGCCGACTCTCTTCCCCGGCAAAGTTTCCCTGATATATGTTTGCACCTCTCCCGTGCCCATACCCCAGACAGGCTTCCCATCGTGAAACGTGACTCCATCCTCCGTGATGACAACATAGACCGGCTCTTCAGATTTGCCCTCTATAATCACCACATCGTTTCCCGTCCACTTCAACTCCCTTCCGAAGTACCCGGAAGAGAGCGTATCAAGATAGAGACCGGTCAGGGGAGACTTCGTCGTAACACAGTAATGATGGCTGCCAAAAGCGCCCGTGCCGGTCAGTGGCCCGGTGGAGAGGATGAGTTTGTTTTCAGGAGCCAGGGGATTGATGCCCGCGGGTACCTCCTTATACAGGAGCAAGGCTGCCAACGCCCGGCCACCAAGGAGCGTCTCCACGTGCTCACGCGGAATAGGCTCTCTCTGAGAAGTCCTGCGCCTCAAGTCGATGCGTAACAACGTCCGTTCAACGGGATTCCGTGAGGCCATCTTACCTCCTAATAGTTGCCGGTCCGGCTGCCCTCAGCGGTCTTCTTCCTGCCGGAGCGGTCATTGCTCCGGTGCCGCCGAAAAAGATGGAAGGTATCATTAATGTGCGCTTCCAGAACCTGCGTCGCTTCAGCGTATTGCTTCGTTCTCAAAAGATGGATCAACTGCTCGTGTATCTTGAGGACCTTCCGCGATCGTTCGACGCTGTATTCATATTCTTCAAGCAGACTGCCCATAAGGGCCATCAGAGCTTCGCCAATTTTGCTGAGCAACTCGTTGCCGCTTGCCTTTATGAGCAGCACGTGGAAGCCAAGGTTTCTCTTTCCCCTGATTCCGCGCGCGAGGTTCTCCCGCACCTCTTTCAGGTTCCGTTCAAGTTCGTCGAGATGTTCCGTATTGATGTGCTTCAAAACGAGGGGTAAGGCCCCCATCTCCAACGCGAGCCGCGCTTCCGTCAGTTCTTCGAGGGAGACGTTGTCCATCTTCATAATGCCTTCAAACGTGTCCGCAAGAGTGCTCGATGCGATCTTCTGCACAAACGCCCCGCCTCCCGCCCCCGGGCGAACAGAGATGAGGCCTGAATTTTCAAGGGAGCGGAGCGCCTCCCGCACCACGGGCCTTCCGACCCCGAAGGTCTCACAGAACGCCTTCTCGGAGGGAAGCCGATCTCCTGGCTTGTAACGACCACCGAGGATGGCCTCTTTCAGTTGTCGATAAACTTCTTCGGAAAGTCGTTGCGGTTTGAGGGGAATAAAGACGTTAACATCTTTTCGCCGGTCCATGCGGTCCATGAAATGATCTCGGTATTACATTAAGACATTTGTTCTCTTTTTTGTCAAGAATTTTTTGGGGACGCCGTTCCTCCTGCTACCCCCCGCGGCCAACCTCATGCTTAGCGGGACCCCGCGGGTGCGGATACTATATTTTGGAGGCACGTTGGTAGTATAATAGTGAGGGTAAGCCATTCAAGCTCCGGACAGAAAGCACGATTGAAAGACCGAGGATGAAAAAATTATGATGCGCTGATGCAAGGTTCTGTAACTGGCTTAAAAATAACCTGAGGGGGTTATCACTGATGTCAATTCACGAGCACAAGGGATTCAAAATGGGAAGCGCAATGCTTCTGGCCGGGCTCTTTCTCTTTATGTTCCTGCCCGGCTCATCGCCGGCCCAAACGTATCCTACGAAATCAATCAGCATCCTGGTGGTCTTTGCTCCGGGAGGCAGCTCGGACAGCATGGTGCGGGTCCTTGCAAGCAAGGCGGAGAAGATGCTGGGCCAGCCTATCAGCGTTGAAAACAACGGCGCGGGCGGAGGCACCGTGGGTCTGGGTATCATCGCCAGGGCGAAACCGGATGGTTACAAATTGGCGCAATGCGTCAGTATCGGTTTAATCGGCATTCCGCAATTTCGGGCCGTCACCTATACACTTGATGATTTCGTACCTATTATGCAGTTCGCGGGCGGTGAAACAGGCCTCGTAGTCAGGGCGGATGCGCCTTTTAAGACTTTGAAGGAGTTTGTCGAATACGCCAAGAAGAACCCGGGAAAAGTGACGTACAGCACCACCTCCATCGGTTCCACCACCCATCTGGTGATGGAATATATCGGCAAGAAGGAAGGGATAACATGGACGCACGTTCCTTTTCCGGGCTTCTCGGAATGCGTGACCGCCCTGCTGGGAGGTCATGTCACTGCCGTATCAGGGGATACGACGTGGATACCCTATGTCCAGGACGGAACACTTCGCCTCCTGGGCAACCACGGCGAGAAGCGGATGAAGGCCTTCCCCAATGTGCCCACGTTCAGGGAGCAGGGTTATGATTACGTGAACCCGACCACATACCTGTTTGTCGCGCCCAAGGGCACACCTCAACCCGTTGTGAAGAAGCTGGAGGAGGCATTTCATAAGGCTATGGACGATCCGGATTTCATCAGGGTTGCGGACCAGCTGAATAATCCCATCTCCTATCGCAACTCTGAGGAGACAACGAAATTTCTTAAGCAGCAGTATGTTGCGATCGGGAAAATGATCCGTGATTTTAATATACCGACCAACCTGAACAAGGGACCGGTGAAGAAATAGATTCCCATGGGCTCACGCCCAGGCTCCGCTGCCGACTCGCGCCGCCGTGGGAATCTATTCAGCTCGCACGGCGAGCGAGAGGGGGAGGCTCACACGGCTCTGCCGGGGGAGGGGGCGACGCGAGCCCCTTGGATGTTGTACTATGAGAACGTTTGACCTGAGAAGCAGTTTATTCTGGCTGCTTCTGTCCATCGCTGTCATAACCGAATCTCTCCGCATGGGGATTGGAACGGTTCAAAATCCCGGCATGGGATTCATGTCTTTCTGGGCCGGAGGACTGCTGGCAATCCTTTCTCTTGGCCTGCTCGTCGGAACTATCCTGAAAAAAAGGCGGGGCGGAATAGACTTCTACGAGCAATCCCGTGGAAGTTTATCTAGCGAGCACGGCGAGCCAGGTACCCGCTTGCGGGTGCGGGAGGCTCCGTCAGCTTTGCTGACGGAGGGGGCGACCGGGTACCCGCGTGCGGGTGTCCCAGTAAATAGGGCTGCGCTTACGGGAGCGCGGGGAAAGAAAGCGCTTTTTGTTCTGGGTGCCTTGGTGGTCTATGCCGTAATTATGCCCGTGGCAGGCTATCTGATCGGCACCTTTCTCCTGATGACCTTCCTTTACTGGTTCGCTGACCCAACCGGGGTGAGGTGGTTCTTATGGTGTCTCGTCCTCTCCCTTCTGACGACCGCGGCCTCTTATTACGTTTTTTCCGTATTGTTAAACTGCCAGTTTCCGCCAGGCGTACTGGGAATTTAAGAGGAGGAGACAGGGATGTTTGAGAACCTCATTTATGGCTTCCATGTCGCCTTTCTACCCAACAACCTTCTCTTCTGTGCCATAGGGGTTTTAGTTGGAACCCTTGTGGGCGTGCTTCCGGGCATCGGCCCGATCGGCGCCATGGCTCTGCTTCTCCCCGCAACATTCAAGGCCACACCCGCGGCGAGTCTCATCATGCTGGCAGGCATCTGGTATGGGGCCCAATATGGCGGGTCTACCACTTCCATTCTCGTCAATATCCCCGGAGAAGCAACCTCCGTCATGACATGCCTGGACGGCCACCAGATGGCCCGCCAGGGACGTGCCGGCCCCGCCCTGGGGATCGCCGCATGGGGTTCTTTCATAGCGGGGACATTCAGCGTTATCGGGCTCATGCTTGTCGCCCTGCCCCTCGCCAAGGGTGCCCTTCGGTTTGGCCCCCCCGAGTATTTCTCCCTGATGTGTGCCGGGTTGATGATCCTCACCTACCTTGCCCAGAAGTCCGTGTTGAAGGCATTGATGATGGCTCTGGTGGGCCTTATCCTCGGAACCGTCGGACTCGATATTCTCACGGGTCTTCCCCGGTTTACTTTCGGGATCCCTGAACTCGTGGATGGGGTGGGCATCAGCCCGATGGCCATGGGTCTTTTCGGGATAGCCGAAGTCTTTGAAAGCCTCGAACGACCCGGTAATGCTGAAATTCTCCAAACGCGCGTGACCCATCTCTACCCGTCTCTAAAGGACTGGGCCGCGTCAAAATGGGCCATAGCGAGGGGAACGGTGCTTGGATTTCTTCTCGGGATCCTCCCGGGAGGCGGCGCAATTCTCGCCACTTTTGTTTCCTACGCGGTTGAAAAAAAGGTCTCCAAGCATCCGGAGGAGTTTGGAAAAGGGGCGATCGAAGGTGTAGCCGGCCCGGAGTCAGCTAACAACGCCGCGGCGGGAGGGGCTTTGATCCCCTTGCTCTCTTTAGGAATCCCGCACAACGTCATTATGGCAATGCTCTATGCCTCACTCATCATTCACGGCGTCCAGCCCGGCCCGCTTCTTATCAGGAGCCACCCCGATATCTTCTGGGGTCTTGTTGCCAGCATGTATGTCGGTAATATGATGCTCCTCGTTCTTAACCTGCCTTTGATCGGTCTGTGGGTCAAGATATTGAGCATACCCTCCAAAGTGCTTTTCCCTTTGATCCTGCTCTTCTGCCTGATAGGCGCTTACAGCATCAATGTTGACATTTTCGACGTCTACGTCATGATCTTCTTCGGCATCGCAGGCTACCTCATGAGAAGATACGGTTACGAGGTCGCTCCCCTCGTCCTTGCGTTCGTATTGGGTCCACGGCTGGAACAAGCCCTTCGTCAATCACTCCTGATCTCGCACGGAAGTTTCATGATCTTCATCACGCGTCCTATTTCCGCTGTTGCGATGGGGTGCGCCTTCCTTCTTCTCATCTCCAATCTACTGCCTTTCATTAGAAAGAGGCGCGAGGTTTACGAGAAGTTCGAAGAATAACAGGACCGCACCTCCACTTGATTCCAATGACCCGAGGATATAAACTGAGAATGTTATGCGAGATCTGACCGCGGCCTTAATCCTACTCTCCGCCATTATCCTTCCCGGACTGGCTTTGGGAGACGTCTATTATTGGGTTGATGAGAAAGGCGTTCAGAACTACACGACGAGGCTGGAGAACATTCCGGAACCTTACCGGCCTTCCGCGGAGTCTCTTTCTCTGCCCGCACCTCCCGCAGCGCCTCCGGAATTGCAATCGGGCTCATCTCAAAAGGGGTTTACCAGGATCCCATTTGTGCCCGGATCTCCTATTCTGATCAGCGCCAAAATTAATGGCGCCGGCCTCGTCACCCTGATCCTTGACACCGGCGCTGACCGCACGGTGGTCTCGCCGCCAGTTCTGTCGAAACTTGGCGTCTCTAACGAGGGAGGGTACCGCGGTTTGATAAAGGGGGTGACCGGAATGAGCTACGCGGATGCGGTCTGGGTTACTTCGATAGAGGTGGGCGAAGCAAAGGCGGGGCCATTCCTTGTCATAGTACATGATGCAGGCTTGAAGGGCGCGGATGGCCTATTGGGCCGCGACTTTCTGGCCAATTTCAATGTGACAATCGATCCGAAGGAAGGGATCGTTACGCTCACGGCTAATTAATCCTGTCTATTACCCTCAAACGCGGTTCGCTGGTTGCGACGCTCAATGTGCCAACCGGCCTTGATGCCGGCCCGGACCTTGAAACGTTTACAAGCCTACCCCCCTGTCATATATTGTATTAAGCATTCCGGCATAGTGCATGGTCTTGTAATCGAGAGGTTCAAGCCGGGGAAGAGGCACCGCGTGAAGAAGCACCAACCTGAGGCTTCCGAAGGCCGCAGCAACAGCAAACCCAGATCAGGACAAGAATCGGACGCACTTCGCGGGCAGGCTGAAAGACGGCTTTCCGAAAGGAGCACCCCAACGCCGCTGCAGGATGCCCGGAAGGTGGTGCACGAGCTTGAGGTCCACCAGATCGAGCTGGAGATGCAGAACGAAGCACTCATTCAGGGCCAGGCTACGTTAATGGCCTCACGGGAAAAGTACACCGATCTGTACGACTTTGCGCCCGTCGGCTACTTCACCTTTGACCACATGGGGCTCATCGCCGAAGTGAATCTTACCGGAGCCTCTCTGCTGGGCATTGAAAGAGGTCAGCTGAAGAGCAAGCCATTTTCATTCTTCGTGGCAGGGCCATCGCGGGACACCTTCCACCGGCACTATAGGGGCATTCTGAGAACAGGCACCGCGGGCGCGTGTGAGTTGCAGCTGACCAGGAAAGACGGTACGAGCTTTTACGCCTTGATACAAAGCGCGGCGGTACGGGATGCCGAGGGAAATCCCACCGGCGTCAGATCAGCCATAGGCGACATCACGGAGCGCAAGCAGGCGGAGGAAACAGAGAGACTTCTGGCCGCTGTTCAAGAGGAGAAAAACAGGCTATCGACACTGGTCAATAGTATTCAGGACGAGGTCTGGTTTGCCGATACAGAGAAGAGATTCGCTTTGGTCAATCCATCGGCCCTCCGGGAGTTCGGCCTTGAGGACGGCAACGGGATAGACGTAGAAAAGTTTGTCGCAAATCTGGAAGTCTATCGCCCCGATGGTACCGCCCGCCCTGTCGATGAGACTCCGTCTTTGCGTGCCCTGCAAGGTGAAGTTGTCAGGAACCAGGAGGAGATGATCCGAACCCCGGGGAGCGGGGAACTCAGGTATCGTCAGGTCAGTTCCGCCCCGGTCCGAGATCAGAGCGGTACTATCATAGGATCGGTATCGGTCGTACAGGACGTCACCGAGCGCAAGCTTGCGGAAGAGGCCCTCAGGAAGGCCCACGATGAGCTGGAGCAGCGGGTCAGGGAACGAACGGCCGAGCTTGAGCGACAGGCAGAACTCTTGAACCTCACCCATGACGCCATTATCGCGTGCGACCTGAACCACAAGATCCTCTTCTGGAACAGGGGTGCCGAAGAGCGGTACGGCTGGTCCAGCGACGAGGTGCAGGGGAAAATGACCGATGACGTACTCCGGACCGTATACCCCCGGCCGCGGCAAGAAATAGAGCAGGAGCTTCTCCTCCGTGGTCGATGGGAGGGAGAACTCACCGACACAACCAAAGACGGCAGGAAGATCACCGTGGCGAGCAGGCAGGCTCTACGGCGGGACGAGGACGGGAAGCCGATCGCCATTCTTGAGATCAATAGTGACATCACGGAGCAGAAGCGCATCGAGGAGCAGCTCCGCCAGGCCCAGAAAATGGAAGCCATCGGTACCCTCGCCGGCGGCATTGCCCATGACTTCAACAATATCCTGGCAGCCATCATCGGCTTTACGGAAATGTCCCTTGACGATGTTGGTGAGGGTAGCCGGCTTGAGCACAATCTGCAGCGCGTGCTCAAGGGTGGCGTCCGGGCGCGGGAGCTCGTCAAGCAAATCGTCACCTTCTCCCGGACCACCGCAAAGGAACGAAAGCCCTTGCAACTGAGCACGGTCGTCGAAGGGGTCCTCAAACTCCTCCGGGCATCGCTTCCTTCGACCGTTGACCTGCGTTTTATGGTAGAGAGTGAATCGGGCACGGTCCTTGCCGATCCCACCCAGATTCAGCAAATCGTCGTGAACCTCTGCACCAACGCCGTGCAGGCCATGGAAGACCGGGGCCTCCTGAAGATCAGCCTGAGTGATTTCAGCTTCGAGTCGCCACCGGAAGCTCCCGTTCCGGACATGAAACCGGGGGCTTACCTGAGGCTTTCGGTGAGCGATACGGGCCGCGGCATGAGCAAGGAGGTCATGGAACACATATTCGACCCGTTCTTTACGACGAAAGGACAGGGCCAGGGAACGGGGCTAGGCCTTTCAGTGGTGCATGGCATCGTGAAAAGCCATGACGGAGCCATCACCGTCGAGAGCGAACCGGGCAAAGGGTCCACCCTGACCGTATACCTTCCCAGGGTCGGAAGGGCAACGGCTTCCGGGGCTGACCGGGAAGCCTCAGTCCCCGGGGGCAATGAACGTATTCTCTTCATCGATGACGAGGAGTCGATCATAGAGATGGGAGAGGGGATGCTCAAGCGCATGGGCTACCGGGTGGTTCCAAGAACGAACGGTCTCGAAGCCCTCGACCTCTTCAAAGCAAATCCGAAAGGGTTCGATCTCATCATTACCGATCAGACAATGCCCCACATGACCGGTGTCGAACTGGCGCGGGAAATGCTCGGTATACGCAGCGATATTCCCATCATCCTGGCGACGGGCTTCAGCCAGCGGGTCGATGCTGAGTCCGCCAAGGCGGCGGGCATTCGTGCACTCGTCATGAAACCCCTTACCCGCTCCGAGATAGCGCACGCTATCCGCGAGGTTCTGGGTCCGGGTGAAGAGAAGTGACGGGAATGCGGGTCGTCGGTGTCCGGCAAGAACAGACGTTGATGCACCCGGCACACGTTTGAAATTTAGTATCCGCTCTGGTAGACTATCTCGTTCGCATTCGACCTTCGGGAGGTGGCACCCATGATGATCATGTCGCAGAGATCCTGTGCGTGCGGGAAACATATGGCCGGCCTTTCGATTGACTGTATCATCCCGGAGGAAGTCATTGCATCCGTGTACTGCCCTGAAGAGTCGAAGAACGTGAAGTTCGATGAAAAAACGATGGTTAAGGACAACGGCTGGATCATCGAATATGATATGGAGATAGCGCGTTTCTATGGCGAGCATGCCCATAAGGATCCGGCGAAGATCACTCCGGAGTTCCTCTTTATGGAAGGCCTGGCATCATGGACAGGCATGACCCCCACAGACCAGGTTGAACTCCCGAAAGAGAGGGACCAGGTCGTGAGGCTGCGCGACCAGGATCCGAAACGTTACATGGAAGAGTTCAAGAAGTGGGCAAATAACCGCGTTGAAAGATTGAAGAGAGAAGGCTGGAAGAAGGCGACGAAAGCTTAGCTTATCCTCCTTTCGCAGAAACCGTGGACAAACTATTTGTAAAAGGCGCTCGGGAGCACAACCTCAAGAACATCGACGTTGAGCTGCCCAGGAACAAAATCACCGTCATTACCGGACCGAGCGGCTCCGGCAAGTCTTCCCTCGCCTTTGATACAATCTACGCCGAAGGGCAGAGGCGATACGTGGAGTCTCTGTCGGCTTACGCGCGTCAGTTCCTCGAACTGATGGAAAAACCGGACGTCGACTACATCGAAGGTTTATCGCCCGCCATAAGTATCGAGCAGAAGAGCATCAGCAAGAACCCGCGATCAACCGTCGGAACTGTCACTGAAATATACGATTACCTGAGGCTGCTCTTCGCACGGATCGGACATGTCTACTGTTACGGCTGCGGGAAGGAGATAAAGAGCCAGCATGCGCCGCAGATCGTGGATGCGATACTGGCGCTGGGCGCGGAAACGAAGTTGACCGTGCTTGCCCCCATAGTGCGCGGACGAAAGGGAGAATACAGAAAAGAGCTTGATGAGTTGAGGAAACAGGGCTTCACGAAGATCAGGCTGAACCGTAAGGTCGTCGACCTCTCCGAAGAGATCGTGCTCGACAAGAACAAGAAGCATGAAATAGATATCATTGTGGACAGGCTCGCTATCAGGGACGGGATCGAGAGACGCCTTTTCGAGGCTGTGGAGCTGGCCCTCAACAAGGCGGGCGGGATCGTCAAAATAGAATTGGATAAGGAGACGCTCGTCTTCAGCGAAAAATTCGCGTGCCCCGACTGCGGCATCAGCTACCCGGAAATTGCGCCCAGAATGTTCTCTTTTAACAACCCATACGGCGCGTGTCCTGCGTGCCTCGGCCTCGGCGTCAAGGAGTACTTCGATCCCGATCTGGTCGTGCCGAATAAGGAGTTGTCCCTGAGGGAAGGGGCGGTCGTGCCCTGGGGCGAAAAGAACCCGGTCGCATTCATGCCTTTCCTGGAGGCTTTTGTCAAGCACTACAAGATCAATATACATAAACCCTTCAAAGACCTGCCCAAGCTGGTACAGGACGTGATCCTTCACGGCTCCAATGGCGATGAGATCGAGTTCCAGGTAGAACGGGGCGGCCGAGTCCATTTTGTGAAACGGCCGTTTGAGGGGGTCATACCTGAGCTGCAGAGGGAAAGGGAAAACGCTGCGTTCTGGGAGAAGGAGAAATATGAGCGCTTCATAAATCTCATTCCCTGCCCCACGTGCAAAGGTGCACGCCTGAAAAAGGAGATGCTCTGGGTGAAGGTGGGCGGGCTCAGCATCAATGAAGTCACGCAGATGACCATCGCCCAGGAGTATCGCTTTTTTGAGGAACTGGAACTGCCGGAAAAGGAAAAGGAGATCGCGCGAAACATTCTCAAAGAGGTGAGCTCGCGGCTGAGGTTTCTTATCGACGTGGGACTCGAATACGTCACGCTGGAGAGGAACTCGGCAACACTATCGGCCGGGGAATCTCAGAGAATCCGGCTGGCCACGCAGATCGGCTCCGGGCTGACCGGCGTGCTCTACGTGCTTGACGAGCCGAGTATCGGCCTTCACCAGAGAGATAACGAGAGGTTGCTCGCCACCCTCAAACGGTTGAGAGACCTTGACAACACGGTCATCGTCGTAGAGCATGATTACGATACGATCCTTCTTTCGGATTATGTGATCGACCTGGGTCCGGGCGCGGGGGAGAACGGCGGCTATCTTGTCTTTGCAGGGACACCGGAGAAGCTGAGTCAGGATGAGAACTCGCTCACGGGCAAGTACCTATCAAAGCGCCTGGAGATCCTCACGCCCAAAACGAGAAGGAAAGCAAAAGGCTTCATTCATATGCAGGGTGTGCGGGCGCACAATCTGAAAAATATCGACGTGGATATTCCACTAGGCGTCTTAACCTGCGTCACAGGCGTGTCGGGCTCCGGAAAGAGCTCTCTTGTTATCGACACCCTGTTTCCTCTTTTGAAACAGAAGCTCTACCGTTCGAAGGATCGGGCCGGAGAGATAGACACGATCTCCGGATGGGAAGCAGTAGATCGCGTCATCGATATAGACCAGTCGCCCATCGGCCGCACGCCCAGGTCAAACCCGGCCACCTACACGGGGCTCTTTACCTTCATCAGAGAACTCTTCGCAAAGCTTCCCGAAGCAAGGATGCGCGGTTACAAGGAAGGCAGATTCAGTTTCAATGTGAAGGGCGGGAGATGCGAAACCTGCGAGGGAGAAGGCTACGTCAAGATAGAGATGCAGTTCTTGCCCGACGTCTACATCGTGTGTGACGCCTGTCGCGGAAAGCGATATAACCGCGATACCCTGGAAGTTGAATTCCGGGGCAAGAACATTGCTGATGTGCTCGGGATGACCGTAACACAGGCGATGGAATTCTTTGATGCGGTTCCGCAGATCAGGAACAAACTGAAAGTGCTTTACGAGGTGGGCCTCGGCTACATTCGCCTGGGACAGGCCGCAACGACGCTCTCCGGTGGTGAGGCACAGCGCATTAAACTTTCGAGGGAACTTTCCAAGAGGGATACGGGTCGTACCCTCTATATCCTGGATGAGCCCACGACCGGCCTCCATTTTGTTGACATCGACAAGCTTCTTTTCGTACTTAACGAGCTGATCGGGAGAGGCAACACGATTGTCGTCATCGAGCACAACATGGACGTTATCAAGTGCGCCGACTATATCATAGACCTGGGTCCCGAGGGTGGCGACCGGGGAGGCTCCATCGTCACTACGGGGGCGCCGGAAGACGTCATGAAAACCCGCAAAAGTTATACGGGTGTTTTCCTGAAGCGATATCTGACTAGTTGAGCCGTTGAGTGGTTGACACGTTGATACGTTACACGCGGAGTGGTTTATTGGATGATTACGTTTCAGACAGAAGCTGTTGCGGGTTCCGAGTTACGGGTTCAGGTCCGTATAGAACTTTCTAATTGAACCGTGAAACTGGAGGCTGCCGTGAAGAGAGTGATCGTGATACCTGCGCGTTACGCTTCCACCAGGCTTCCCGGCAAACCGCTTGCACAGATCGCGGGAAAACCGCTCATCCAGTGGGTATACGAGCGCGCCAGCACCTCAACCTTAAAAGATGACATCCTGATTGCGACGGATGATGTTCGCATACGGGATGCCGCCCTCTCCTTCGGGGCATCCGTGGCCATGACAAGCCCCGACTGTGCTTCCGGTACTGACCGGGTCTATGAGGCCATCAAAGGAAGAGACGCGGATATCATCATCAACCTCCAGGGCGATGAACCCTTGATAAGGGGCGATATGATAGACGGCCTCTTTTCGGTGCTTGAAGGAGAGTCGCTCGATATGGCGACCCTCTGTGTTCCCCTCAGCGACAAGAATGAACTAGAGACTCCGCACACCGTCAAGGTCGTGCTCGACCGCAACGGATTCGCTCTCTATTTTTCCAGGTCTCCAATTCCTTTTTTTCAGAAGCCGTCCGAGATGGCCATTTACAAACATGTCGGCATTTATGGTTTTTCCCGCTCTTTCCTCGAAAGATTCGTAAGCCTTCCCAAAGGACAACTCGAGGAGACCGAATCCCTCGAACAGCTCCGCGCACTCGAAGCCGGTTACAAAATCAAAGTACTCATCGTAGACTACGATGGGATCAGCGTCGATACGCCTGAAGATCTAGAGCGTGCGAGATTGCGGCTCAGCCAGACATAAGTAGAAGAGATACTCGATTTCCGTGCACAGATGTATCCTGCCGCCGTCGTTGTTGGCGAAAGAATCTGCAGTAGGGTCGGGGAGAAGGCGCCGGGTTATCGCTGGACTCGCCCCGAAGCGTCGCCTGCCATGAGGGTTTTTACCTCGTCGACTGTCACGTGGTTCTCGTCGCCCTCGATGGAATGTTTGAGACAAGACGCCGCTACCGCGAATTCCAGGGCATCCTGGTCGCCGTAGCCGTTCAGGGAAGCGTAGATCAGACCGCCCGCAAAGGCGTCGCCGCCGCCCACCCGGTCCACGATATGGACGGGGTAGTTCCGCGAAAAATAATATTCTCTGTTCTTATAGAGCATGGCAGCCCAGTTGTTGTCAGAGGCAGAAACACTTCCCCTGAGCGTAATCGCCACTACCTGAAATCCAAACCTGTCTTTGAGCTGCCATGCCACCGTCTTATATCCCTCATGACTCAGCACGCCGCCCGTGGTATCACTGTCGGCCGCCCTGATGCCAAAGACTTTCTCCGCATCCTCCTCGTTCGCGATGCAGACGTCGACGTTGGGCATGAAAGTCGCCATTACCTTCCCGGCCTTCTCGCTCGACCAGAGGTTCTTGCGGAAGTTCAGGTCGCAGCTGACCGTAAGCCCGGCAGCTTTGGCTGCTCTGCAGGCTTCAAGTACGGCTTCAGCCACATTGTCGCCCAGGGCCGGCGTGATACCGGTGAAATGAAACCAGTCGGCGCCGGCGAAAATGGCCTGCCAATCGAAGTCTGCCTTCTGCGCTTGGGATATGGCCGAGAATTTCCGGTCGTAGACTACCTTGGACGGCCGCTGCGAGGCCCCCTTTTCCAAAAAATAGATCCCCAGCCGGTCGCCGCCTTTCTGCATAAACCGGCTGTCGACGCCGTAGCGACGCATTTCGTTGATGGCCGCCTGACCGATGGGGTTCGCGGGGACTTTCGTTACGAAGCATGCGTCGAGCCCGTAATTGGCAAGCGATACGGCCACGTTGGCCTCGCCACCGCCGTACACGACATCGAAAGACTGCGCCTGCTCGAAGCGGAGATATCCCGGCGGCGCGAGCCGCAACATGATCTCCCCGAAACAGACGATTCTTTTGCTCATGATCCCTCCACCTCCGCTCAGTTCCCGCGGGCCTCGCGAATCCTGGTGATGAATTGTTTCGCAAGGGCAGTGATCGACGCATAGTCGCCCTTTTTGGCCCCGGCCGTCAGGTTGCCGCCCGCGCCCACCGCAACGCAGCCCGCCTTAATCCACTCTCCCACGTTGTCGATGCTCACCCCGCCTGTAGGCATAAGCAAGGCCTGGGGCAATGGGGCCCTCACCGCCTTTATGAAGTTCGGGCCCAGCGTCTCGCCGGGAAAAACCTTGATGATATCAGCGCCCGCTTCCATGGCCTCGACGATCTCCCTTGCGCTGCCGGCCCCGGGCATGCAGGGAACCTGATACCGGTTGCACAGCTTCACGGTATCAATGTTGAGGCATGGGCTGACCACGTACTGGGCGCCGGCCAGGATGGCGATGCGCGCGGTCTCCGGATCGAGGACCGTGCCCGCGCCAATGATGATTTCACCCGAATGGTAGGTGTCGGCCAGTTCTCTTATGACTTCAGCCGCTCCGGGAACAGTGAAGGTCATCTCTATAGCCGCCACTCCACCATGGATACAGGCGTCGGTAATCTTTTTGGCCTGCTCAGCCGATTCAGCCCTGACAACGGCTACAAGCCCTCCTTCAATAATCTTCTGCAACACGGTATATTTCGGTAACACGCTCTATCCCCTCCCCTGAGATCGATCTTGCGCTATCCGAATGGATAAACCCGATTCTCGTACCTATTCTCCCACAAGGTGAGGGTCGGATCAAGCATCGGGTGGGCCTGCCTCAAGACGCCTCATTTCTTCGGGAGCCGAGTGGCTTAGCCCGCCACATCAGGTGGAGTATGTTACCCTCGGGGTCCCGGAAAAAGATCAGTTTGCTCTCTTCCGATTGACGGGAATCAAAAAACTGATCGATTCCTCGCTCTCGCAAATAGTTTACAGCCGCGTCAAAATCGGAAACCGTCAACGCGAGGTGTCTCAACCCCAGGTGCCTTTGATCGTAATCCATCCTTTCGCCGTGAGCCGCGGGGAGGATCTCGATCACCGAACCGTCCGGGGCTCTTAAAAGATACGTCGGCGGTGTCTTGCCGTTATCGTGTACTACCTGCAGGCCAAACATCCCGATGTACCAATCCGCCAGACCTTTGCTGTCATGCGCAGCGATTGCCGTATGCTCGAAGCCTGAAAACATTTTCACCCCCCCTTCCGGCCGCACTACGTTTATCGTGGCGCGGTCGAGCCTAGTCTTCCTCGTACATTGCCAGTCGGGCGCCCTTCCAGGCGGGCTGGGCATTGGTTGCGTAAAGTGCAAGCATGCCCCTCGTCTCGCGCGGAGCCGGCTTGCGCCATGCCTTGAGCCTTTCCTCCAGGTCGTCGATCAGGAGCGACAGCTCCCGCTTGGGCATGTTGATATGGATCATGTCCCCGTCCCTTATGACCGCGAGCGGTCCACCGATGGCGGCTTCCGGGGAGATCTGGCAGACTCCCAGGCCGCGGGCAAAACCGGAGAACCGGCCATCCGTCACCACCGCCACCTTTCCTTCCAGCCCCCGGCCCACCACCGATGCCAGGACCGCGTAAGTGTCGGGCATGCCGGGCGCGCCTTTCGGCCCGGCGTAGCGAACAACGATCACATCGCCCTCTGCAATCTTCCCGCTGTTGATGCCTGCGATGGCGTCTTCCTGACAATCGAAGCATTTTGCCGGCCCGGTATGTTCCGGGATGGTGTTGTTGAGACGGCGCGCAACAGAGCCCAACGGCGCCAGATTGCCCCTCAGGATGGCGATGCCGCCCGTACTGGCAACCGGATTGGTCCGGGGACGGATCACCTGCAGCTGATCGACGATTACTTCCTTTTTAGCCTCTCCGATCAATTCTCCTATCGTCATTCCTGTCACGGTAGGCACGGCCAGATGTAGCTCCCCTTCCAGGGCCTCCAGAATCTTGGAGACCCCGCCTGCGCGATGGAGGTCGGGCAGATAGTAACGTCCGGTGGGTGTCACATCCACCAGACAGGGCGTCGTATTACTGAATTCATTGATAAGATCCAGGTCGATCCGGTCCCCGAGTCCCAGTTCATGGGCAATCGCCAGGATATGAAGCACCGCGTTGGTGGAGCCTCCGATGGTCATCTGGGTGCGGATCATATTTTCCAGCGCTTCCTGCGTCATGATCTTTTTCGCGGTCACGCCGGCGGCAAGCAAATCCATCGCCTTGTTGCCCGCCAGCTTGGCCAGACGCAACTGCTCACCCGACATGGCGTAACAGGTACCGGCGCCGGGCAGCGCCATTCCGACCGCCTCCACCAGGCACTGCATCGTGTTTGCGGTGCCGAGGATCGGGCAGGCACCCGGTCCCGGACAGACTTCGTCCTCCAGGCAAAGAATCTCCTCAGCCGATACCTTTCCCATCTGAAAGGCACCCCACAC